>JBARRC010000304.1:0-7798 GCA_049644045.1 Phycisphaerae bacterium | reverse complement strand
GGCCAAGTCCGATCGCGATGCGGTCAAGACCCAGAAGACGCAGAAAACGCAGAAGGCGGTTGTTCCCGGATCGGGATGCGGCTCAAAAACGGAGAAGCCCTGCCAATGCGGGAGCAAAGAGCAGGTTCAGAAAACGACACCTGTAAAGGGCGACCGGTTGCCCCGGTGGGTGTGTCCTGAGCCGACCGTAACGCTTGACCCGGTCTGGCATGGTCAAGAGATCGAGTGCACCTTTACGGTTCGCAATGAAGGGAAGAGCGATCTGAGGATCAGAGAGAAACGGGGGTGAGGCGGTGGGCGTCGCGGTCGGTTCGACCGCACGATCAAGCCCGGCGAGACGGAGAAGTTGACGGTTCGTCCCAGCTCGAACCGGTACACCGGATCATTCTCAAAAACCATCCGGGTGACCACCAACGATCCGAACCATCCGAAGGAGACCTTAGTGTGCCGCGGGCAGATCCGTGTGCCTTTACGGATGACCCCGAACCAGGTGAATTTCGGGAAGATTCGACGCAACAGTCCGACGCAGACGAAGATCATCACGATCCGGCGGGGCGACGGTGGCCCGATTGCTCCAAAAGTGCTCCCCTTCGCGCCTTCCGGTCTCCATGCGAAAGTCCGCGAGATTGAGGCCGGGGAACATTACAAGCTCGAAATCAGTGCCCCCGTCCCCTGGCCTAAGGGAGAAATCAAGGAGACATTACACTTGGCGACCGGGCTTAAGGAAGTTACGGAGGTGACGATCCGTGTCAGCGGCACCGTTGTGTCGCGGCTGACGGCGGTGCCGGCCCGCTTCACGTTTCCCACGAAGCGAACCGGGGAAGTCACGCGGACCGCACGCCTCGAATGGGATAACCACAAGCCGGCAAACATCCTGGAGGTCACGAGCACCATGCCGGGGGCAGAGATACATGTCCACAAGCAGAATCGAGTGCAGATCCTCGCGCTGACAGTGCCAGCCGGACTCGAGCCCGTCCCGGGTTCTTACGCGGTCACGATCAAGACGGACGATCCGGACGTGCCGACCTTCTCCATTCCGATTCGTTTCAGGAACAAGACGGCGCTCGGAGAAACGCTGGGGCGCGGCGGTCCCGAGTCTGCGAACACGACCTCGACGGGGAGCAAAAGTGGGCGGCGGCGCACCGGCGGACCCATTAAGCGGTAAACAAAGTCACCGAGCCCCCTTGAAATAGTATGTGGGACAGGCTTTCCAGCCTGTCAAGCAGCCTTCTCGCCCCGGAAAAGACCGACTGGAAAGTCGGTCCCACAATCCAGGTTGGCATTGACTTCAGCAACCGGATCGTCGACAATACCGGAAGTAAGCGCTCGGTGTCGCGGTTCGAATTCTTCTGTCCCGTAAGCGGGCGCGCCAACAGGTCATTCGAATCTTGGCGCTGTAGTAGGGCGCTAACATCACGACAAACGTACCGTCTATGACGGCAAGAGGGCGATTCGAACATTTGCGGCCCGTGAGGCTGACAAGATCGGTTTTTCGCTTGGGACAGATGTTTGTCATTTCTAGGAGGTTGTTGCGATGAGACGTGCGTTCAACGTAAAAGGAGTAGTGCTGGTTGTGGTTGCCGCGATAGGCTTGACCGTCTGGTTTGCGATCCCGCATGAGCGGGCGGCGCAGGCGGCGGACGCGAGCAAGTGCGGTGTGTCGGTCGGATGTCCTGAGAATGTGTGTTGCGGGGATATTATTGGGCAGAGCGGTGGCTGTTCCGCCGAGAACTGCTGCGGGGGGTCTGAGACTCATTGTGATGGGACTCTTGCCAGAGCACCGCATCCATTTCCGCAGGTCCGTATTGACGGTACCGGATGCTGTCTTGCGAAGAGCGCCGACCGATACCCAAAGTGTACCTATTTTGATTGTGAAGGTTCGTTGCATTGCGCCGCCGGCGACTGTAAGAAAGGCGACGAGGCATTTGAGGTGAGAGGGCATAAATCCGTCTGCCGCGGCAATTGCCCGATGGAAGCGAAGTAGGAGAGTTCTGCGATGTACTTCATTTCTCTAATTGTGGCTGTAGCACTGGGGCAGATGGATGTGCGAAGTCATCTCCCCGAGCAGTTGCAGGAGGCGATGGAGTCCCGGAAAGCACAAACCTCGGAAATCGAATGGACGATCACCTATCTCCAAGGACGAGACGCCGGGCTGGTCGAGCGTCACGTTGCGCGGACCGTCGGCGACACGGTATGGGACGTCAACCTGGGCGACGAAAAGGGGTATCACAGAATTGCTTTCCACCATGTGCCGCGTGACGATTCCGAGGAGGCCTTGCGTGAGGCGGCCATTCCCCAGGAAGAGCTGGCCGGGCCGTATCATTCCCTTGTGTACGAGGGACGCGCCTGGCACTTGGAACACCAGAAAGGATCCGTACCCGACGTTGGAAACGCCACCCCCCTTACAGTGCATGGGCTGCTTTATGATCGTCCTTTCGATTGGACGGCGGCCGGGATCGGTCCGTGGTGGTATCATTCGCACGCGCCTGTTCTGGGACTGAGAGATGACGTGCTGGAAGGGTTTGACTCCGCAACCTACACGGTTACATCGCGCGGTGGTGTCGAAACGATTACGGCCGAGTTCGACGGTAAGACAATTGAGTGGGAAGTCGACAAGACTCGCGGCGGCTATCCGATTCATGCTGCTTTTTATCACGGCGATAAACTGTGGAATTCGTCCTACACCGATCTGACCGAGATTGACGGGCGATGGTTTCCAACTTCCATAAGCTTTTACAAACGTGACGATGGGCAGCCTTACAAGGCGATCAATGTCCAGAAGGCCTCCTTCGACAAGCCCTGGCACAGGCAGGAAATCACCCCGGAGGACATCGGGGTTTTGTTCGGCACACAACTGCTCGGCCCCAATGGCTACAACTGCTGGGACGGTACCAAGCTGATTACGTATGACGAATACAGCGAGCTTATTTACATCTACGGCCTGAGACCTGATCGGGTGATCGTCGAAAGGATGGCCAACGCTGAGGGAATCACCGTCGAGGAGTATCTCGAGCAAATTGACAAGACCTCAGAGTACATGCGGGCCGAGTATCTCAAGGCGCATGGAGAAGCGCCCTGGCTTGTCAAGAAAACAGACGTGCCCGACGAATGGGACATCTATGTCGCTGAGTTCATCAAGAAACACAAGCTGGATGAACCTCGCACTAAGCGAGCCAACGAATTGCTCGAGCGGGCCAAGAAGCTCCGCGATTACCACCTCCACAAGAATCGAAGCAAAATCAGAAAAGCCGAACAGGCCGGTGACACGGCGAAGGTGGCCAGGTACGATGCGATCACGCAACGGATCTTCGAGAGGCTCCTCGTGCGCGGCCTGCATAAGCTGATCCCCCGTGCCGGGGAGCGGAAGTCAGGTTAGAGCCTATCCTCGCTAGGATGCCACAAGCGGTTTGCCTCCCCGTACACTGGCGGACAAGCCGCCAGTGGCACCCAATGACCAGACCTACTGGGACAGGCTCTTAATCGGCACCGATAAGGAGCACTTCCCGGTTCCGGCGGTTGGTGGACAGAGCGTATTGATACGACGGGCCGTCGATGACGCGGACGTGTCGCTTCACCTCGCGGAGCATCGTAGCGAGTTCATCCACTGACGGGACGCCGTCACTGCGATAGGACACCACCAGGGTGCTTTTGCGAAATCGCTCGAACAGCCGGCGGAACATCTCATGGCATGAGCGGGCATCCGACCAGGGATCGTGCCGGCGAACCAGCCGGCGATGCTTGGAATTCGCGTCGATCATCATCGGCCAATCGTCGTAGCGGACTATTCCCTCCAGAAAGTGATAGAACTCACGGTAATCCACGCCCACACCGGATCGGTTGATGTAAGGAGTGTCGATGTAAACCAGATCATAACCGGGTTCGATCCCCAGCGCGTCGCGGCAGATTGCGCGGCATCTGCCACCCGAATCGACAACGGCTGCGTTCGCCTGGGCGGCGAATACCTTGAAGTGTTCGGCGAAGCTGCGATCCCAACTCACCTTATTGCCAAAGCTTCGCTCGACGTCGGCCGTTCGCATGTAAAGATTCCTGCGGTGGAAGAGGTTGTAGGGCCTTTTGGCCATCGCAGACTGAAACAGCACAAACCACGCCATCGCTCTAACAAACGGGTCCGTAAGCCATCGGATGTTACCGACGGCTACGTCGAGCCAGCGGTTCTCCTCGTCGGTGAAGTAGATGCCTTCGAAGGTTCGCTCGATGAAGCTGCCGTATTCCACGTCCGCGCGTCTGGCGCCGATCGCTTCGATTTCCTCGTCGTCAAGCCGGACGGAGTCGTTCTCGATTAGGGCGAGGCCGATCTGGTGGTTGAACGCGAGGACGTCGTTGTAGGTGACGTGCTTGCCCGCGCACTTGAACCCATAGGACACCGCCCCGGTGCCGCCGAACGCGTCGAGCACCGTGGTGAACTCAAGGTCGCGCAGCTCGTTCAGGATCGCGCCCGCGAGTTTGCGCTTGCTTCCCTGATATCGCGTGCGCGGGAAACGGCTGATGCAAGGCTTGACCTGGCTGGAAGCCGTTGCGGCGGGCGTCATCATGCTGTCGTGGTCGCGGTGTCGACCGAATCGGAAGGGTTGTTGGAGCCACGACCCTCGCGTTGTGCGGAAGTCCGCGCGGGCTTAAGCCCGCGGCCCGTTGAGACCCCCTTGTACTGAAGCGCGGCCTGTACCAATCCTACGAACATCGGCTGCGGACGCAACGGCCGGCTGGTCAGCTCGGGGTGGGCCTGAGTGGCTATGAAGAACGGGTGCCTGTCTTCCGGCAATTCGAGCACGTGCATGATCGGGTGCGCCTGGCTCTTCCCGGAGAAGACCATGCCGTGTTTCGTCAGCGTCTCGATATGTTCCGGGTTGACCTCGTAACGGTGGCGGAATCGGAGGCGGATTCGCTCCGCACCGTCAAACAGCCCGGCGACGGTGCTGCCGGGCGTGACCGCCACGTCGTACCCACCCAGCCGCATGTTTCCTCCCAGCCCTTCGAGCCTTTTTTGCTCGGGCAGTGTGTCAATCACAGGTTCCGGACAGTCGGGCTCTATCTCCGTGCTGTTGGCATGGGGCAAACCGCAGACGTGGCGGGCGTACTCGATGACCGCAAGCTGCATGCCGTAGCAAAGCCCAAGATAAGGGATCTTGTTTTCGCGCACGTACCGGATGCAGGCGATCTTGCCGTCGACACCGCGGAATCCGAATCCTCCCGGTACGATGACCCCGTGAATGTTCTCGAGACGTTGGGCGACGTTCGTATCGGTCAGGTCCGAGCTGTCGACCCATTCGAGCCGGATCTTGGCGCCTGCATGCGCGCCGGCATGTTCGAGTGCCTGGATGATGCTGGCGTAGCTGTCGCGAACCGAGGTGTACTTCCCGATGATCCCGATGGTGATCGGATGTTCGGCTGTTCGGAAACGGTTGATGTATTCGTTCCAGGTCTTGCGTGCAGCGTCTTCGGCCTGAGTGTCGGCCCGCTCGGCCAGTTCCAGCAGATCGATCACGGCTGCGTCGATGCCGGCCCCGTGCAGCATCTCCGGCACGACGTAGACACTGTCGCAATCGTGCATGGAGAAGACCCGCTCCATCGGAACGTTGGCGAAAAGGGCGATCTTTTCGCGGACCTTTTTCGTAACCGGTGACGAGGCGCGGCACGCGATGATGTGCGGATGGATGCCCGCGGCGTTGAGCAGCTTGAGGTTGAGCTGCGCGGGCTTGGATTTCTGCTCTCCGAGAATCTTCGGCTCGACGATATAGGTCAGCGCGACAAAGCAGAAGTTGCGCAGCCCCTCCTCGTAGGACATCTCGCGCACGGCCTCGATGAAGTAGGCGTTTTCGACGTCGCCCGCGGTGCCCCCGATTTCCACGAAAACGACGTCCGCCTGGGCTGCGACGGCCAACGCCCGAAGACGCATCTTCACCTCGCCGGTGACGTGCGGAATCATCTGCACATCGCGGCCGAGGTAACGCCCCTCGCGCTCCTTCTCCAGCACGGACGAAAAGATCTGCCCACTCGTCGAGAAGTGCAGACGCGAGAGATCGAGGTTGAGCATCCGCTCGTAGGTCCCCAGGTCCATGTCGCACTCCATCCCGTCGTCCAGCACGAAAACCTCGCCGTGCCGGTAGGGATTGAGCGTTCCGCTGTCGAGGTTGAGATAGCCCTCGAGCTTGATGGGCGCGACGGTGAACCCCTTGTTTTGCATGATCTTCGCGAGCGAACTGGAGAAAATGCCCTTGCCCAAACCGCTCATCACGGTACCGAACACCACGACGTACTTCGTCCTGCCCGGCTTGTAGCCCGTGGGCATCGGCGTGAAGAATTCCGTTTCGTCAGAGACGTGCCCTAAAGATGCCAGTGTATTCTCAGTACTCATCTGAATCGTCACCCGTCACCAAACCTTGAAGTAGCGCCGCCCCTTGTGGGCGGCGCCTGGCGAGCCGCAGGCTTTAGCCTGCGCGGATATCCGCGCGGCCTGAAGGCCGCGGTTCGCTTGATGGCGTCACCCACAAGGGATGACGCTACACGAAAACGCAGAATGCTCCAGCCTGCACGGCTGTGCGCTGCCGACCCACTACGGCTCCATACGGGATTCCGCGCGGGTTGAAACCCGCGGCTCGGAGCAACAACGCTTTACGAAGGCTGCGTAATCCTCCGGCGTGTCGATCCCCACGAACCCATGCTCGACCACAACGACGGCGATGGGCAATCCATGCTCCAACCATCGTAGCTGCTCGAGAGATTCGGCCTCCTCCAAGGCCGTTCCCGCAAGCCCGCTGCCTGTAATGGTCCAGAGGGTGTCCGCGCGAAACGCGTACACGCCCAAGTGCAACAGCCAGCGCGACGGTCTGTCGACCACACCATCCGTCTTGCGCAGGTAGGGAATCCGGCTCCGTGAAAAGTACAGCGCCAGGCCGGCTGAGTCCACGACCACTTTCACACAATTCGGATCGAGCGGTGATCCAGCTCCCTTCCGTGGACCGTCATCGGCGAACGGCGCCGCCAGCGTCCCGATCCGACACCCGGTGCCGGGCTTGTTCATGTGATCGATCAGCCGATCGAGCACATCCGCGCTGATTTCCGGCTCGTCACCCTGCACGTTAAGCACGATGTCGTCATTCGCCAAGTCCAAGGTGCCGACGACTTCTCCGATGCGATCGGTTCCGCTGGCGTGGTTGGCACGGGTCAGGCGGGCCTCGCCACCGAAGGATTCCACAGCGCGCACGATGCGATCATCGTCCGTAGCGACGATCACCCGATCGATCTTCCGGCACTGACCGACACGCTCACAGACATGTTGAATCAGGTATTTTCCGGTCTCGTTGGCGAGAGGTTTTCCGGGGAAGCGGGTCGAGGCGTACCGAACCGGAATGACCGCCACCGTGATCAAACTCACTTCTCCACGGGAGAAGCCTGTTTCAAGCAGCTTTGCATAGGCCAATGGTATCGTATCGCCGCCGATTCGTCAAAACACCGCGCATGAATCCACCCGATGGCGTTGACGCGCCGCGAGAAGCGGCTATCTTGGTGGGCTCGTTAACAACCGCTTGTTCTGTTCAATGAGGTGCGATTATGCAAGACATCCTTCGGAAACTTGGAATCGAGTCGGTCAACCCCGGTGGCTTCTGCGGCGAATGGATCGGCAACGGTGAGAAGCTCGACTCGGTCTCCCCGATCGACGGCAAGACCATTGCCTCCGTTACCCAGGTCACCGAGCAGGATTATGACCGGATCGCCGCCCGCGCGCACGAGGCGTTCCTGAGCTGGCGGAGCCTCCCGGCGCCGATCCGCGGCGAGACCG
>JBARRC010000303.1:0-7184 GCA_049644045.1 Phycisphaerae bacterium | reverse complement strand
CGCAGCTCCCAGTAGAAGTGACCGAAGTTGACCGAGCACTGGCTGACCACGATCTGGCGAGGCACGTACTTGCCATGGGCCACCGTGTCCGCCGCGAGATGCGACAGATACCCGTAGGCAAACGCCTTCGCCCGGTCATCCTCTGCGGTGTCAAGCAGGCGAAACCCCGTCGACCAATGATGGCAGAACTGTTTGACGCGGCTTAGACGCTTGGCGAAAACGATGTCGGTGGCGATGTTGCCGTAGAAAAAGGCGATCCTGTGCCGCGCCAACACCGCCGCCACGGCCGCGGGCACAAGGAGCAGGTGTTCCAGAGCAGAGGCGGCAAGCCCCATGTGCGTCGCCGGTCCCCACGCGAAGGCCTCGTTTGCCTGCCCGAGCAGACAAACCAATGCCACAATGATGGTCCAGAAAGTCAGTCGCATCGAAGGTCCATCCGCCAAGCGTTCCGCGTCAGCCTCCCCTCCCTCTACCAAACCTACCCGCGGCTGGCCTTTCCATCGGCAAGTATCACACGGGATCGGCGATTCCAGTATGTGATTCGTGCCTCCGCCGATTCTGTCACGAACCCACAGCCCGGCGCCGAGTCGCCGGAAGCTTGACAAGGCACCAGGCGAGTATAGACTCTATGGTCTTGATCGTCGATTTCAAGCCTTGCAAATAGGAGCAGGATCGCGATGGCGGAGGAGCGATCTCACCTGACCATAACAAACCGTGGCGACGTGAATGTTGTGAAGTTTGCGGATCGCAACATCCTCGAAGAGCTGTCCATCTCCGAGATTGGCGACGAGCTCTCCAAGCTGGTCGCGGGTGCGCCCGGTATCAAGCTCCTTCTCAGCTTCGAGAACGTGGAACATTTGTCGAGTGCGGCTCTCGGAATGTTGATCACACTGAACAAACACGTTGCTGAGAACAATGGGAAGTTGAAGCTGTCAGACATCACGCCGCAGATCCTTGAAGTATTCAAGATCACCCGGCTCAATAGGCTTTTTGGCATTTATGACACGGCCGAGCGAGCTCTGAGCAGCTTTTAGGGGATCTACGACGCCGTACCGGTACTTTCCAAAACCGTTTTGCCTGTAACGCGAGCCAGTCGCCTTGTTGAGAGCATGACAGAGGTTGATCCCGACAACGAGGCGACGTTCCGCGTTTGCGTCATCAAGAGTGACCCGTGCGAGACCGCGATCCCGAAGCAAGCCATCCTTCAAGAACTCAAGTGTTGTCGGTTCTGCGAGGATGCGATATTCGCCGTGAAGCTCGCTCTCGAGGAGGCGCTGATCAACGCCGTCAAGCACGGCAATAGAGGCGACCCCTCAAAGAATGTCACAATCCGGTACGCGGTCACGCCCGAGAAAGCCGTCATCATCGTCCGCGACGAGGGACCCGGCTTCCTGCCGGAGGAGATCCCCGATCCGACCGATCCGGATCGCCTCCCCTTACCCAGTGGGCGCGGGATTATGCTCATGCGTTCGTATATGGACGAGGTGGCCTTTCGCGACCAAGGGCGGGAGGTCTATTTCGTGAAACACCGTACCTGATCAATGATGGACGCTGCCTACGAGGACAAGTCAACCCCCGTTCGCCGCACGGTTCACTTTTCCGGCCGGGTGCAGGGCGTCGGGTTTCGCTACACGACCGAAGCGATCGCGTCGCGTTTCGGCGTTACAGGGTTTGTTCGGAATCTACGCGACGGCCGCGTCGAACTCGTCGCCGAGGGGATCGAGGCCGAACTCGGCCGGTTCCAAGAGGCGATCGAGGACACAATGCGAGATTACATCAGCGAGACCAACGCAAGCAACACAGCCGCCGAAGGCGAGTTTACCTCGTTTCACATTGCGTTTTGAGCAGTGGCAATCCGGAAGATCTCTCCATAGTGGCCGGGCATGGCAAACCCGGCGCGAAGCCCCACACGTTGGGCACTAGTGCTCCGACACACCCGTTCTTGCGGCTTGGGTGCCATGGGCAAATTTGTTTGCCCGTGGAGATTGATCGCCGCCACGGGTAAGCTGGTGCTTACCCATGCCACCCACACAGCATGAACGGGCCGGCAAAACTACGTGTGACGATGCACTAGACCCGCTCTAACGCCACGTCCGGGCCGCTCCGGCAGGTGGAAAGAACGTTGGTACGTGATTTGCTACTGCTTCGGTACGTTTTTCCCCGCCCCGCCGTGCGGGGAGCGTTGATTGGCCCTAAGCCCAGGAGACCCCCAAGTTGAGAATCCTAACTATCGCCAAACAGGTTCCCGACTCCAACGCAACCATCAAGGTGTTGTCCGACGGGAGCGGGATCGACACGAATGGCCTGAAACTCGTTCTCGATCCGTTTGACGAGTTCGGCGTTGAGCAGGCCGTTCAGCTCAAGGAAAAGCGAAGCGACGTCACGGAGGTTGTGGCTCTCACGTGGGGTCCGGCCAAGGCGGCGGAGGCCCTGCGGGTGGCGCTCGCGATGGGGGCCGACTCGGGCATCCACCTGAACGACCCGGCCTTCGAGTCGCTAAACGAGTTGTTCGCCGCACAACTGATCGCCCAAGCGGTCAAGAAAGATGAGGCCGGGTTCGACCTGATTATCTGCGGCAAGTACCACATCGACCTCGACGCCGGCGCCTTCGGACCCGCCCTGGCGGAGTATTTGGATTGGCCGCATGTCGGAGCGGTCCAAGGCCTGGAGTTCTCCGAAGACGGCAAGCGCTTCACCGCCCGGCGGCGGATCGAGGGCGCTGAGGAGGTGGTCGAGTGTGACCTGCCCGCGCTTCTCACGATCGAGAAGGGGCTTGTTGAGCCGCGGTATCCGTCACTTCCGAACCTTATGAAGGCCAAGAAGAAGCCGGTGAAGGTGCTCACCTCAGCGGACCTCTCCGTGGAGGAGGGGCTCAAGAGTGGTACGAATTTCGAGTCGGTCGCGCCGCCGCCCCCGCGGCCGGAATGCAAGTTGATCGAGGGGGAACCGGATGAGATGGCCAAGGAACTCGTCAGGGTCTTACGAGAGGAGGCGAAGGTCGTTTAGCCATGAATAACAACATTCTTGTTTTTATCGAACAGCGCAACGGCCGGATTCTTCCGGCTTCGTTCCAGCTATTGGCCCTGGCGAATGATCTGGCGAAATCGACCGGGGGACAGGCGGAGGCGTGCGTCATCGGTCAAAACGTCGGCGGTCTCGTCGACGCCATCGCGGCCGGGGGTGCCAAGAAGGTTTACACCGTCGATGATGCGGAGCTGGCGATGTACCGGGTCGTGCCCTACACGTCCGCGGTTTGCGCCGCGATTGATCAGGCTGATCCGAAGGTCGTGTTGATCCCCACGACGTTCATGGGTCGGGACCTGGCCTCGCGGGTGGCTGCCCGGAAGCGGGCGGCACTGGCCATCGACTGCACCGAGGTGTCACTCGACGGCGTTGATCTCGTCGTGGACAAGCCGATGTACGCGGGCAAGTTCAGCGCAAAGTTCCGACTGTCGAACGACCGGCTCCAGATCGCCACGGTCCGCTCGAACGCCTACGGCGCCGCGGAGCCGCAGGCGGGTGCCTCAGCCGAGGCGGTGTCGGTGCCACTGGCACTAACCAACGGCGACAAGCGCCTGAAGATCAAGGAAATCGCCGGCACCAGCGCGGGTGTCAAGGACGTGACGGAGGCGGACATCGTCGTTTCGGGCGGTCGGGCGCTGAAAAAGGAAGAGAACTTCAAGATCATCCAGGAGCTGGCGGAGCTGCTCGACGGCGCGGTCGGGGCGTCGCGTGCCGCTTGCGACTCCGGCTATCAGCCCCACTCGCGGCAGGTCGGGCTGACCGGCAAGGTGGTGACACCAAAGCTCTACATCGCGTGCGGGATTGACGGGGCGATCCAACACCTGGCTGGCATGCGCGGCAGCAAGGTAATCGTCGCCATCAACACCAAAAAAGAAGCTCCGATCTTTAACGTAGCCAACTACGGTTGCGTGGTGGACCTGTTCAAGCTCGTCCCGCTGCTGACGGAGGAGTTCATGCGGCTGAAGGGATAGGACGCGACCTGCCGGAGCGAGCCGCAGGCTTTAGCCTGCGCGGAGGCGCCGTCGTATAGGCAAGGAGGCAAAAGGCAGGGAGGCATAATTGCTGGGCCGAGAGTCCTTTCTCGGCCTCTGGGTCTTTGAAGACACGGGAAAGGATTCCCGTCGAGAGGAGGTGCGAGAAGGGATTCTCGCACCAGCGGAATATTACGGGCAAGGCAGTGCTTGCGGTGGCGCTCAGCAGCACTGGCGGGCAAGCCGCCAGTGGCACCCGTGCGCCGAGCCGCGGGCTTCAGCCCGCGCGGGGCCGCGTGGTAAAGAGGTTGGGCAATAATCCCGGCAGGTCCAACGACCTGTCCTACGTTGCTATGGCATTGGCGGAGGTGTGGCATGCGCAAGCCTGCCGCAGGCGGGCGCCGGCATGAAACTCACAAGGTAGGGCATGGCGGCGCTTCGCTTGGCCATGCCACCCGACCGAGACAATTTCGCATCGCCTGGGTATCATTGGGGCGAGGAGCTGACGTGATGATTCCGCTCATCGAGGACAATCGCTCCGCCATTGAAGCTCTGTGCAAGAGATACGGCGTTGCTCGTTTGGAGGTGTTCGGCTCGGCGGCGGACGGTACTTTCGATCTTCAGACCAGCGATCTGGACTTCCTGGTCACCTTCGGTCCGCCGGAAGCCGGGATGGATGCCGCCGATCAGTATTTCGGGCTGCTCTTCGACTTGGAGGCGCTGCTTCGGCGGCGTATCGACCTCGTCTGCGCCAAAGCCATGCGGAACCCCTATTTCGTGCGCTCGGTCAACGCCGGCCGGAAGGTGCTCTATGCGGCCTGAGGTACCGAAATGGCTGGAGGATGTTCGCGATGCGGCCCAATACATCCTCTCCGCGACGCAGGGCAACACGCTCCAAGCGTTCAGCTCCGACCGAACCCTGCGACAAGCGGTCGAACGGAATTGTCGGTAGATGGCACTGGCGGGCAAGCCGCCAGTGGCACCCGGCGCGCAGTTGGGAACGAGGCGCAGCAAGAGGCTAAGTGTTGCTTAATGGGTCAGAGTCACGACCAAACGGGGGAAGTGCGCAAGGCGAGTGGTTCGGGTGACTTCGAGCGCATGCTTCGGGCGCTCGAGCTCCCAGCAGACGCCATTGCACGGCATTTCCTCCTCCTAGTGCTGGTGGAAACCAGCTACTCACAGCGCCACGATGATCCGCAAATGCGCGAGCTATGTTGTACGCTGGCAAGGCAACACATTGAGGAGTTCCCGGAGATCGCAGAGGCCTTCAGGTCGGATTCGTCAGGGCTCCCGCCGATGGTGCCGACTTTTCAGCACTTGGCAACTGTATTGGCGGAGGACGGTTCCTTCGATGAAGCGGTCGAAGTCTGTGAGCATGCAATCTCCTACGGGCTTATCGATGGGACGAAGTCTGGCTTCGAGGGGCGCATAGCGCGGATTCGCAAGCAACAGAAGGCGTGCCGCGAAACAGGAGTCAAGCCCAAGCCCCGTCGAAGACAGCGCAAGCCATCACCCGAGGAGGAACGGGCCAGGCGGTCCAAGGTGCCACGATTTCAAGAGTACTATCCGACCACGGAAGCGATGAATGCACACCAGCGCCGGTTCTACGACAATTGGCGCCAAGCGTGGGAAGCTGGGACAAAGCTTCCCGTCGACGGGAACATCAGCTACCTGTTTTGCTACCTGTACCGGGTCTTTCGACGCGGAAGCACGGATCGCGGCGGCGCCGGCAAGGTGCACAAAAGTGCCATCCCCTACTTGATCACGGAATTGACAAAGCTGATTAAGGCGTACTGCGACACGGAACCGAAGTTCGCTTCGTACTGCCGGGAGTGGCTGTCGGACTGTTATGTCGTCAAGGGCGATTACCGGAAGGCGCTAGTGTTTTATCCATTGCCTTCGTTGGGAGGGCGTAGCAGCGTGAGCACGGACCGTCGCCTGAGCCTCAAGCTTGCGGTTGGTGAACGGATCGACGGGCACGACCTGGTGACACTCGTGGGTCTACAGGTGACCAAGTGGGGGCGCGAGCATTTGAGTGCGATCTGTCGGAGACTGGAAGATGGAGTGAAGGAGTACGAGATCAAACACGGCGTTGGTCTGCTCGACGTGTGGGCACGCGACGCGCATTCATATCCGTATTCCGTGTTTGCAGGCTCGCTGTTCTCCTCGGCACTTAGCCTGAAGGCCTACGAGTTCAGCGGGCATGCCGAGGCCAAGAGTCTTATTCGCGAGTTGACGCGTGACGCCGAGAACGCAGTTCGCGAGGAGTTCGGGAAGCCACCGGTGAAGCATCGGGGACGTTCCTGAAGAACCGAAGTGCTTGAGCGGAGATTACCAGATGAGGCGAAAGCCATGACATTCCTGATCTGCAAACAGGAAAAGGTGAAGCCACGCCGGGCGACCGTGCCGATGCAGCGGGACAACTGCACCGCGATTTTTAAGGCGGTCCCCCCTGATATCTGCGAGAATTGCGGCGAGTATTACGTCAGCGAACAGATCACGCAGGATTGCTGCGCCGCGCCGAAACGGGCGCTCAGAACGGGACGGTGATCGAAATCCTCACCTGCGCCGCATGAGGTTGGCGCACCCGGCGGCACTGGCAGACGAGTGGCACCCGGGGCGAGATACTTGGGACGTACGAACCATGAAACGGAACATGGACCTGGTCCGGAAGATACTACTGGTGCTCGAAGAGCATGAGCACGGGTTCGCGCCGAAGAAGCTCCAGATCGAGGGACACTCGAACGAGGAAGTTGCATTCCACGTTCACCTGATGGGCGAAGCAGGCCTGCTGGAAGTGTACGACGACACGAGCTTCGACGGTACTTCGCCGGAGGCAATACCGGCGCACATAACATGGAACGGATATGAGTTTCTCGACGCGGCACGGAGTCCATCGATTTGGGAGGCGGCGAAGCAGAGGATCGTCAGTGAAGGGCTGGGACTGTCGTTCGAAGTGCTGAAAGGACTTTTGACCGCGCTTACGAACAAGGAGGTCGGCCTAACGTAGCGCAGGGCCCTGGTCAGCGCGGAACCGGCGGGCGACAATCTCCCCCAGACGGGCGTGACGTGCACACAGAAACAAGGTGCTTATGGCGACCGCTGTGTTGTTCGTTGCCGGATCGTGTTTGCGCATTCCATGCGCATCAGGCGTTGGAATCACCTGGAGAAACCGCGCGGGCTGAAGCC
>JBARRC010000302.1:0-3479 GCA_049644045.1 Phycisphaerae bacterium | reverse complement strand
ACACGGGCGGACAAGCCGCCCGTGGCACCCTTTTCGCCATTATCGGATCGCCATAAACACACAGAGGAGCGCTCGCCGTGCCGATAAAGGAGCAAGACTGCGGCTCAATCCAGTGCGGCGGCTTGCGTACCGGGTTGGGTCCGGAAAACCAACGCCGGTGTGGATTGACGTGTGATCCCCCATACTCGTTTAAGCCTTGACCGCCGGCGGATGAACTTGCTTGTCGCCATCGCGACCGGCGTCGGCATTGCTACGTCCGCCGCGACCCAAGCCCGCGGGGACGACCCCGTACGCGTGGCCGTCCTCTACCGGGATCAGACCAGTCATCGAGAGGCGGTATCATCCTTCGAAACGGCCCTCGGGCGTCAGGGATACACCTGCGTCTTGATCGAGTTGCCCAAAACCTCTGACGCGGTTGCCCAACAACGAGCACTGCAACAACTTGTCGACGCGAGGCCGACCGTCGTCGCCAGCGGCGGAACCAAGGCCACGTTGCTGGCGCTCCAAACGCTCATCGACATCCCCGTGGTCTTTTTTATGGTTCCCAATTCGCTCGACGCGTCGTTCATGACAGAGGGCAACCCCTACCGGCGCCGTGTCGGTGGTGTGACAACAGATGTGTCACCGGAGGACCAGCTCGACTGGATCCTCAGGCTTGCCCCCCACGTTCGGACCATCGGCGTCCCCTACAGCGAGCGTTCGGCGCGTACCGTTGCGAGGATCGAATCAGCCGCGGCAGGGCGGGGGATTACTGTCCGGTCGATTGCGGCAACCAAGGACAAGTTCGCGGAGGCGATCGAGAAGCTGAAAAGCGAAGGCTGTGACGGCGCGCTGATGATACCGGATGCAGCCGTGTATAACTCCCTGAGCGTGCAGCGACTGCTTCTTTGGGGCCTTCGCCAGAAGAAGCCGATCTGGGCCTTTTCGGCAAACGTGGTCAAAGCGGGTGCGTTTGCGGGCCAATACTCTGAGAATCAGGCTATCGGACGCCAGGCGGCTGAGCTTGTCCAACAAGTCATCAACGGTACGGACATCTCAAGGATAGGGCTGAGATACCCTGCACACATTGGCCATGCTGTTAACGAGCGGACGGCAGATATGATCGGTGTTACTCTGCGCTCGGCGCGGTTGCCCCGGGACACGGTGCGATACGGGAAGGAATAATGGGATCAATAGACTCAACTACGGATCGGTCGTCAACGTGGTTTTCAGGTATATGGAGGTGTGCGCTCTTTGTCGCATTACCTGTAATCGTGAGCGTGGCAGCCGCCGAGGCTGCCCAAGACCGGCAGGATGACCCGGACGCAGGTCAGTCGGTCGACGAAGAGCAACTGCCCGACGACCTCGAGGACCTCGGACTGCTCGAACTTGAAGTGCCAATCGTCGTCACGGCGATGCGGCGTGAGCAACAGCTCACGGTGGTGCCCTACGCCATGAGCGTCATCACGGCTGAGGACATCCGCCGGTCCGGCGCCCGATCGATCCCCGACGCGTTGCGCTTGGTGCCCGGGGTGGACGTGGCGGACCTCTCCTTCAACAACGCTGCGGTGGCACCGCGCGGATTCCACGGCTTTCTGAGCCGCCTGGTTCTGGTTCTCGTAGACGGACGACAGGTCTTCGACTCTCATTTCGGCGGGACACTCTGGGGGGCGTGGCCGTTTCAACTGGAGGACATCGATCGGATTGAGGTCATTCGCGGCCCCGGTGGCGTAACCTGGGGAGCTAATGCCGTTAACGGGGTCATCAACATCATCACAAAAGACCCCGCTGATCAGCTTGGTTTGACATTGACCGCAAGCGGCGGGTCAAGAGGAACGTTCAAGAAGCATATTGGCTATGGCTTCCAAGATGGGAAGCTGCGGCTGCGCATCTCGGGAGAGTACCAGGCTAGCGACGGCTTTCGCGAAGGCGGATCGTTCTTGCGGAAGCTGGCGGATGACTACAAAGGTGGGCGGATCGGCTTGCACGCCATCTACGACGCCGGACCGAACGATACTCTCATCTTTTCGGCGGGCAATGCTCTGGTTGATGGTGGGTATCCGCCGACGCCGCTCGCCGGGATCGGCATGCGGCGGAATTCCGGAACACAGGCTTCCTTTCTTCTGGGTAAATGGGCCCACAAGATTGAGGACGCGAATCGGTTTGAGCTGACCGGGTACGCCAATGACTGTCAGGGGTCCGCTGGAGAATCCCAGATGGACTACCGTTACCAGCAGTTCGCCGTGCAGTTCAGCCATACATTCAAGCCCACGGACGCGCACACGCTCACCTGGGGTCTTGACACGCGTGCCGATCTTGTCGATGGGACAAACTCCGACCCCATGATGTTCTCAAAGAGTTTCATGAGCACCGCCATCATCGGTGTGTACCTGCAGGATGAATGGCACTTTGCCCCGAAGTGGACCCTCGGTCTGGGAGGTCGAATTGACTACGAGTTCTACGGTGGCTTTCAACCCAGTGCGCGGGCGTCCCTTTCCTACGAGCCGAGCGAGAACTCCATGGTCTACGGCGCGATTTCTCGTGCGTTCCAGATGCCTCCAGTAGGTCTTCGGTTCATCAGGATGCCCATGTTAAACGGCCTGAGCTGGGTGACCGGCGACCGAGATGCGGACGCGGAAATCCTGATGGCCTATGAGCTTGGCTACCGGGCCAGGCTCTTCGACCGCCTGGAAACCAATCTCAACCTGTTTTGGAACGAGTACGACGATCTGACCACGATCTCCCCAACGCTCGGCCCACCGGGCCTGATTCGTATGGATTTCGGCAACCGCGCCCAGGCTTCGATATACGGCGTTGAATTGGACGCGAAGTACAAGGCCACGGAACGGCTCACCTTATTGGGGCACTACACGTATCAGCAACTGGACTGGAGGTCGTGGGCGCCCGTCCACGACAAGGACCTCATGACACCGCCGAAAAACAAATTCATGCTCGGCGCCCGCTATAGCCCCACCAACGACCTTCACCTGTCGAGCCACCTCTACTACGTGGATGCGGTTCGGGCACCCAATCCGGCCAACCCGTTTGTGGCTCGTCGTGTGGATCCCTACTTCCGGCTCGACCTCAACGGCGAGTACGAGTTCTGGAACGACCAGGCGTCGATTGCGGTCGGCGTGCATAACCTCTTGGACTCGAATCACTACGAAGGCGGAACGCTGTTCCTCAACGACGCCGAGGTACCGCGGATGATCTACGCCGAGTTCCGCATGGCCATCAAGTGAGTAGTTTGTGCTGGCTGATGCTTCCGTCGGAAGCCGTGTGGTAAGCATGCCGGCGCCTATGGCTTGCGCATGCCACGTCTCCTTGGGATGGACTCGCCGCGCCGCGCGAGACCCGTCCCACGCCGTCCCAGCGCGGGTCCGTGACAGAATCGGCGGGTTGGGTCGCAGGCTGAAGGCCTGCTCTGTAATAGCCGGGGGCAAGCGTAGCGCCGCCCCCGGATGGCGTCGCCACCGAACCGCCAGACCCTGAAAGGGTCG
>JBARRC010000301.1:0-1568 GCA_049644045.1 Phycisphaerae bacterium | reverse complement strand
GTCCTCGGCGCCCCACGCCACCGTGCCAGATCACGTTGCCCACAAGGCTGTCTGAGGAAGGATTGTCCGGGTGGCGGATAAAAATTCTGCCGCTGGTTCTCGGGGTGGATTCTGGCGCGTGTCCGGTAAAATCCCTGAAAAACCGCCGACCGATCGTCTTGATCTGGTTATCGGAGACGGCGACGATTTGAGCGGTCCTGCTTTGTCCGCAAAGGTCCGGATGTGGGGTCCGAAAGTATTAAAGGCGGGTTATCGGCAAGACGATTCTTGCTTTGTGACACAGTCGATTACCGGCCGCTTGCCCGACTGTGGTCGTCGACGTGGACGCGACTCTATCGCCGCGTTTGGAGGTATGAACCACTATGAGCCGGATCAACACGAATGTTCAGTCGCTGATCGCGCGGCGCGCGCTGTCCATCAACAACGCCTCGTTGAACCAAGCCCTCGAACGCCTCAGTACCGGTCTACGCATTAATACCGGCAAGGATGATCCAGCCGGATTGATCGCTTCGGAGACCCTGCGTTCCAGCATGCGGGCGATATCGGCCGCCATCGACAACGCGAACCGCGCCGACACGATCGTCTCCGTGGCCGAGGGCGGGCTTCAGGAGGTTAGCGCCCTGTTGCTCGAGATTGAAGGCTTGATCGACCAGTCGGCGAACGAGGCCGGGCTCACGGACGAGGAGGTCTCTGCCAATCAGATGCAGATCGATTCGATCCTTCAGTCAATCAATCGTTTGGCTGACGCCACCGCCTTCGGTGACAAGAAGCTTCTTAACGGCAACTTCGATTTCACGACGTCGGGCGTCAACGTGAATGAGCCGACGGGCGCGGCCCTCACTCACCTGGACAATGTACAGATTAACTCGGCCAAGATCGCAGCCGGTGCGTATCGACAGATCAACGTGGCGAGGGTTACTTCGTCCGAAGTCGCCCATCTTAGCGCGGTGCCCATGGGAACCACTGGAACGGGCTCGAACTTTTACAATGGAACGCTCGGGGATACAACGACGCTCCAGATTCGAGGCATCTACGGTTCAGAATTGCTCAGCTTTGCATCGGGTACGTCCACGGCCGATATGGTAACGGCCATCAACGACCGTTCCGCGCTGACCGGGGTGGCAGCTTCGGCGAACCTCGGCGCCGCCGGAGACGGACCAGCGTCGCTCAGCATTCACAGCACGACCTACGGTTCGGACGCCTTCGTCTCCGTGTCCGTTCTAGAGAACGAGGGCGCAGTCGCCAGCACCAGTGCCGTTGACCTGCAGGATGTTACGGGGACAACGACGAAACGTGACACCGGCGTGGATGGGACCTTCACCATCAACGGCACCAGCGCGATCGTCAAAGGTCTGGACGCCTCCGTCAGGGCTGGGGATTTGTCGCTTGATCTAATTCTCTCGTCCTCGTTCGGAGGCGGGACCAGCACGGAAAGCTCGACATCCTTCGAGATCACCGGCGGCGGGGCCGTGTTCTCAATATCACCGACAGTCGGTCTGTCCGGCCAGGAATCGGTGGGTATTGGCGAAGTGTCATCGGCCCACCTTGGCAACGCCGCCATTGGATAC
>JBARRC010000300.1:0-2485 GCA_049644045.1 Phycisphaerae bacterium | reverse complement strand
CCGGAAAAGCCTCGATGACCTGCTGCGCCGTCCACCGCGCAGTAGGATGAGCCAGGTCGTTGAAGTGAACGATCGTTCGGCGGTGATGACGGAGCGCGACGAAGCAAAACAGGATGCGAAACGTGGCAGTCGGGACGGTGAAGAAGTCAACCGCGACGATGTCTCGAACATGATTGTCGAGAAAGGTACGCCAAGTCTGTGACGGTGGCTGAACTTCTGGGGTCTACGTCCGCTGCCAAACGAGTGACACGCATCCGTGGGCGTCACGTGCCATCGGGAGGAGGTACCATACCTCGTCAAAAGGATGGGACACACCATTGAGCAACTCGCGGGCCTTGATGAACGGTTCTGGCTCGTGGTGCTCCGCAACCGGCCCACCGAGAACCTGATACGCCAAAAGAATCAGCTTTCCGTCGGTCTGCGGACTGTATTTCTTGTTGATCTTCTTGCCGATCGCCTTCGGCAGTAGTTCGTGGATTTCTTCGGCTGTGTACCCGACGACGTCGCTACATCGGAACTCCGGTCTTCTCCCACTCCCGGCTGGAGCGACGCGGATCGCCATGAAGCCGCACCGCAGCTTGTCTCCTCCGACCATCCACCGCTTCGAGTCAAAATGCTGTTGTGGAAGGTCGATCAACTTCTGTCGCATCGCCAAGAACTCCTCCCGGAAGCGGTGGAGGATTTCTCCGCCCAGCCGGGAGCCTGCCTTTGGCCATCGGTCGAACTGATACTCATCTACGAGTTCAAGTTCGATTTGCAATCCATGGAGGTCCGCACGGGCCGAGTCGAGAGCGTCGGATACCTGGTTGGTGTACTGCCCACGTAGGCTACGGATTTCCGCATGTCGTGGACATATGACCTCCGTCAACTCAATGTGGACAGCTAAGCCATCCTCGGTACACACGGCATCGTGGCGGCCCGTCTTGTCTTTCCTAGGTTTAGAAAGACTTCTGTCGGAACGCCGCAAGCATTCCATGAACTTCTCACAAACCCTTAGCTCAAGCCGAGCCTTCTCGGTAGGAAGACGTTCCATCACGTGCACAGTCCCGCGACCCTTTCCGCGGAATACGACGTGGCCAATAGGCGGACTCGGCTTCATTGGCATAGTGAGCAAATCTTAACAGTAGGTGGGACGGTAACACGACACCGCTGTGTCGATCTCGACGTAACCAAGCCCAGCGTATTTCCCGAGCAGAAAACCATCCCTGTCGAAGATGTCAGGACAGGCTGCGAACTTCGGAAGCGGAGCGAAGTACTTATCGTAATCGAACGCAAGGCCGTCCACCGATCAACAGCACTAATCCTCGTCTTTTTCCTGTTCCTTACTCTCTGCTTCTTCCATGCCCTTTTTCTCTTTCTCGCCTTTACCCCCAGATGCGAAGCCCGCCCCTTCTTTCAGCTTGGCCAGTGTGCCGTCCTTGTCCTCCTCGAACACCTTCACGCAGTCCTTGCAGCAGAAGAAGATCTTCTTGCCGTTGTGCTCCGCCGAAACCTCGGCGTCGATCGGCTTACCGTCGAACGGGCAGGCGGTCTGGGAGGTCAGCACGGCCATCAGCTTCTCGGTGGCGGCTTTGTCGTCTTCTTCCTCGAAGGCGGCGGCGCAGTCATCACAGCAGAAGTAGACATCGGCCAGCTTCACATCGAGCAATCCCTTCTTCACCGGACGCTTGACCGCAGTCTTGTGTGGCTTGGAGCACATCGGGCAGGCGAACTGGTTGATCTTGGCACCGGCGGCAATCGCCTTGAGCTGAGCATCGGCGGCCTCAGCGAACGGCTCGGAATCACTCTTGAACTTCTCCACGCAGCCCGGACAGCAGAAATAGACTTTGTTGTCCTTGTATTCTGCGGACAGGTCCATCCGGACCGGTCGCCCGTCCACCGGGCACTTGATGACCGGCGTTTCGACCGAAGCCTTCTCACGCTCAGCCTTCTCCTTCTCTTCATCGTCGCAGGCCGGAGCAACCGCGCACACAAGCAGGGCGACCGCCGAAAGAACCATTCCGCTACGCATCCACGTCTTCATCGTAAATCCTTTCAATGAATAAACGCCACGATTCGTTCTCACGGGAAACGCCCCGCGAGTGATTCATCAATGCAATCCTGCGGCGCAACCGGCGAGCGATCACGAGACGGCGAACGAGCCGGCACGCCACCCAGAGCCCCCGCGGTATCCGCCCGCCTGATCCCGTCGGCAGCCGCGCGGAATTCTAGCACCAGCCGCCTGAAGATCAATTGCGGCCCGGCGTATCCCATCCGCGGCGGTAGCAGGACGACGGCCGCTCTTTCTGTGAATTCGGGGGTGTGGATCGACACGATCTCCACGCCGACCACAGCGGCTCGGACCTGACCCCGATCGGCTCGGCCTCGACGCTGGTGGCCGTGACCATCATTCACAAGAACGATTTCGCGATGTCGTTCGGGCGTTTCGTCAAGCTGGCCATCCCCTTCGCCGCGTTGCAGATCGCCCTGGCTACGGTGTACGTAC
>JBARRC010000299.1:0-2255 GCA_049644045.1 Phycisphaerae bacterium | reverse complement strand
ACATGCACGACCCACGGGACGAGCTACGCGCGGCGCTCCAAAAAACGTAAGTGCCTGCCAAGACGGAAGTTGCCAACGGCAGTGCCATTCGGGACACCATACCTATTTCCTGCTACTCCGTGTTCGGCGTGGCTCTCTTGGCTTTCGTCCTGGCTTGCGCGGGAGTAGCACGCGATGCAGGTGCCTCTCGAGCTCTGCCACGAAACCGTCACTGCCCAGCGGGCGCCCGGTACGTTCGTGGGCTTGTAGCTTCCCGGCAATCTCTTGTTGAACCGGCTGCGAAAAGAACTTGCCCCAATCACCGGCCAGCTCCCGCAGCGGCTCGACCCGGACCAGTGCGTTGTCCCGTCCTTTCAGGTGGGCTTCCGCGCTGCTCCAGGGGTACTGCCGGGGGCGCCGCACCAATCTCGCCTTGACCGGGTTCATCTCCACGCCGCAACGCGAACACCAGTCAGCCATCAGCTCCAGGTAGGCCTCGTAGTCCTCGTTGCAGAAGGTTGCAGAAGAACGTCCGCTGCCTGCGGTTGCCCCGCTGTGTAACGTGATGCGGAAGACCGGCAGCTACCACCCGTGCGATCCGAGGCATGGGCGAACGATACGCCAGGGCAGACGCTACGTCAAGAAAATAGGTATGGTGTCCCCGATTTATGCTGCGGGAACCTGCTCAAGGTACGACTCCATCGCGAGCGAAAATGCAAAGAACCGAGCGCGCAACCTCGGGAATGAACAAGGCTATGCCTCGCAAGGCGGAGGGACCCGATTCAGACGATCAGGGCTCTGCGGCGGGTTGCACGTCATCGGCCTTCGGTGACGACGATGCCGTTTCCGCGTCGAGCCACTTGACCAGTGCCGCAAGAGGCTGCGTGTCACCTTGAAGCGAAAGCCGCCCCGCGCGAATCGCATCGATAGCCTCGGGCCGCGCATTGACGATGGAAAGCCACGCATCGGCATCGGCTCGGACCATCAGATCGGCGCGAGCATGGCTCCCTTCCTTGACGATGACTCCGTCGGGCTCAAGGGCGACGTCATACGAGCGAGTTTCGCCCGACGGCCCGCCCGGGCCGATCTCGAAATGAATGCCTTTGCGCTTCCGTGTGGCCCCGCGCAGATCAGCCTTCCGCAAGGTGTCGAAAAAGCTGTCGACCGACGCGAAGGTCGCCTGCCTCGGGCTTGAGGCCGCACGTTCCACTCGCCGCTGCAACCACGAGAGGGCGGAGCCGATCACCATGCGATGATCTTCCTGCTCGGCTTTCGTCTTCGCCCGACTTCGAACGGCACGTGTCAGGGAGGCTCTTGCCGGTTGGGACACTCCCGGGTCACAGTACCTGCCCATAAATTCGTTAAAATCAACGCTCCATTGCAGGGCGGTTCCGGACGCGGCGAGGTCGGACAGATCGGCGACACGGGCGCGAATTGGCGCTGGGCCGGAGAAGAACTGGCACCGCCGACTCGGATCCAGAAACGTAAATGACCAGCCATTGTCGGACTCCGTGACGAGAATGTTCCGCCAGAAGAGCCCTCCGTGTTGAACGCCCGCTTCGTGGAGCTGAGCAATGGCCTTCGCGAGGCTTCCAATGAATTTGCGCCGCTGCGGCGCATCCCATTCCGCATGGCGCTTTGAAAAATAATCGGGAAGCGGCTCCGCATTCGGCTGCCCCTCCGTGATCAGCGCCGCGGACCGCAGGAAGCCCAAGCGCCGGTCTTCGACGAACGTCATCGGCACCACCGAGGGCACGCCTCGACGGCGCATCTCGCTGAGTAGCTCGAACTCCAGGCGGGCGCGGCTCTTCCGCAAAAACGTCCCTCGAAAAAACCCCCGAAACCGCGGTCCCCAGCCATGATAACGATACCGCTTCACGAAGATCTGCCGGGGAGCGTCCGACGGGCCCGACTCGTCGCAATCGACACGAAACGTGTCCGAGGAGTTGGAAAGGGCCGCCACGCCGGCGGGCCGGAAGTTCATCAAACTCTCGACCGACGAAAGGCCCAGGTCGCGCAACCAGCCGAGCTCTTTCTCCCGGCTGACCTCACCTCCGCTCACCAGAAACGCCGCCGCGGTCACCTCCGTGTGGAAACGCAGCAGGGCGTTCATGCCGAGCGGTTCAAGACCGGCCAGTTCGGCTTCATGCCGGCATTGCTTCCGGCTGATCGCGTACCTCCCATGGTCCCTGTGCGGCCGATGCTCTTTCCGATTGCGACGCCATCCGCGGTACGAGACCGCGTCGAAAAAGGACACCACCACGCCCACCTTCGCC
>JBARRC010000298.1:0-3799 GCA_049644045.1 Phycisphaerae bacterium | reverse complement strand
AGTACTACACGAATCCGGCCAATTGCATGGTCATGCCGAGCGGCTACGTGGATTGCTGGAGCCCGCCCAACGGGGTTGTCAATTTCGACGACATCTCATCGCTCGTCGACAAGTTCAGAAACCTGGCGGGTGCACCAGGGAAGGCACGGGCGGACATCGCCGGAGACCCGCCGGATGGCATTCCGGACCGGCTTGTCAACTTCGTCGACATCTCCTACGACGTCGAAGCGTTCCGCGGTCTGCCATATCCGTTCGCTGGCCCGAGCGAGTGTCCGTGATTGGGGATTGTTGATAGACGATTGCGGATCGCGGATTGACTGTGGCTCCAATCGTCAGTCCGCAATACGTCGAAACGTCAAAAAGTCGATCCGTACAGCGACCGTAGAGGGAGCGGCAAACGTCGAAGCTCTTTCATGACCGGCATTTTGCCCTTGAATCGGGCGCCGTGACATGGTATAAGAGTGGGTTCGGTCAGGGTAGGGGTTTCCAGGTAGGAGTTTCAGATATGAGCCGGGGTGTGAGAAGAAGTTACCTTGCTGTCATCGTCGTGGGTGTGTTGTTGCTTGCTGCGGTAACCGTGCAAGCGCAGTGGCATTACTACTACTTCAAGGAGCCGCAGCCGCTGATGCTCGATGTTGCGAGAGTCGCCGTCTTTGAGGGCGAGGGGGTAGCTGCCGTGTCGGTCTCCAAAACGCTGTCGAAGCACGGCTTTGCAGCGGCGGACGTGCGCGCATCGGCGATTCCGCGCATGTCATTCGCGCGGACTCCCGTGACTGCCCGTAGCGACGCGGACGTCCAGGCTTTGGTCAAGTCGATTGCGGATGCTCAGGATGTCGAATTCGTGTCACCCGTCTTTCTGGACGGGCGCGGCGAACCGGTGATCATTACCCGGTATCTTCACGTCGGCTTTCAGGAGCATGTGAAACCGCAAGAGGCCGAAGCGATCATAGGCGAGGTGAAGGCGGGGGTCATCAAGGAACGCGACTGGAGCCGCATGAAAGGGGTGTATCGTCTCGAATGCGGCTCCCGCAGCGGGTTTGAGGTGCTGGAGCTGGCCAACAGGCTCGCCCAGCGGCTGGAGGTCCGATTCGCCCAGCCGGGCGTGATTATCTCCGTACGGAAGGAGGATACTCCCAACGACCCTGGTTTTCCGAATAGCTGGGGTCTGCACAACACGGGCCAAACCGGTGGCACGGAGGACATGGACATGGACGGCCCCGAGGCATGGGATATCACGGAGGGTGACCCGGACATCATTGTCGTGGTGATGGACGATGGCGTGCAGCAGGATCACCCGGACATCAACAGAAGAGCCGGCGCCGACTTTACTGGCAGCGGCTCCGGCGGTGACCCCGTAAATGTGTGTGACAACCACGGGACAGCCGTAGCCGGGTGCGCGTCCGCCATTATCAACAACAGCCTCTGTACGACAGGCATCGCTCCCGGTGCGCGGGTCGCCAGCGCCAAATGGGCCATATCCTACGTGTATTGCCAGGGCGGCCCAGTACATGGCGACGCCTGCGAAACCGACGCGAACTGCCACGTCTGCGTTGAGGGGCCGATGGCGGGGAGCGAATGCATAGACGACGGTGATTGCCCGGGTGGCACGTGCAACAAAGATGGCACCTGCACGATGTGCGGTACAGCGCTTAACGCCGACCTCAATTGGCTAGTCAATGCGCTGAATTGGGCACAGACAATCGGCGCCCGAGTCACGAACAGCAGCTTCAGTACCGGCTCCCCTTGGCCGACGCTTTCGGCCAAGTACGAATCGACGCGCGAGGCTGGCTTGACTCACTTCGCCGCCACAGGGAACGGCGGAGGAGGCACCATCAGTTATCCGGCCAGTCTCGACTGTGTGAACGCCGTGTCCGCACTCACCGATGACGGTGAGAAGTGGCAGTGGAGCCAGTATGGCACCGGTCTTGCCTTTTCGGCGCCCGGTGTCAACATCTACACAACGGATCGTACCGGTTCGGACGGTTATCTCTCCGGTGACTGCGGCTTCGTCGGTAGCGGGACGTCGTTCGCTTCACCATTCGCAGCCGGCGTGGCTGCGCTGGTTCTTTCGCTTGATCCGAGCTTGACACCGGACGACGTCGAGCAGGTCATGCAGGAGACCTGCATGGACCTCCCCATTGCCAACCCCAATGGTTATGACACCAGTTATGGCTGGGGTTTTGTGAACGCTTATCAAGCTGTGCTATCGGTTATTGGCCCGGTGCAGCACTGCGAACTGGGCGAACTGGCCGCTTTTGACGCGGCGAGCGGTGACCACTTCGGTAATTCCGTCTCCATCAGTAGCGGCGTCTCCGTCGTGGGGGCGCGCAACGCCGGTGGCGTGGGGGCGGCCTACGTCTATCGTTGGGAGGATACGGCCTGGGGCGACGGGGTAAAGCTCACGGCGTTTGATGGGGCACCGGACGACCTCTTTGGGTATTCCGTTTCCGTCAGCGGAGACGTCATCGTCATCGGCGCGCGCGCCGACGATTATTCGGCTCTGACCGATGCGGGGTCGGCCTACGTCTACCGGTGGGACGGCGACAGTTGGGATTTCGAGCAGAAGCTGACAGCCTCGGAAGCGGCTACGTCGGACTGGTTTGGCGCGTCCGTCGCCGTGAGCGGTGATGTGATTGTCGTGGGGGCCCCCTACAGCGATGCCGCGGCAAACAATGCCGGGGCGGCCTATATCTACCGCTGGGACGGGGGCACGTGGGGTGACGAGGTCACGCTCACATCACCTGGGGCCACCTTGTTCGACAGCTTCGGAGCCTCTGTCGCAGCCAGCGGTGACGTGGTCCTCGTGGGGATTTCCGGCGACGATGACGAACAGGCCAATGCGGGGGCCGCCGCGGTCTATCGTTGGAACGGAGACAGTTGGGACAGCGAGCAGAAGCTCACTGCGTTGGACGCCGGGGTCTCCGATCTGTTCGGCTTCTCTGTTTCCGTTAGTGGGAACTATGCCGCCATCGGGTCCCCAAAAGACGATGATCAGGGGAGCAACTCGGGTTCGGCCTACGTGTTTGAGTGGAACGGCGCAACATGGAACGAACAGGAGAAGTTTACCGCGAGCTACTCAGGTCCGGACGATGACTTCGGAGCCTCCGTCTCGATCGGCGACGACTGCGTGGTGGTGGGTGCCGCCAAGGACGATGTCTTGGACGATGATACCGGTTCGGTCTACGTCTTCGGGCGTCGCGGCAGCACCTGGTCCAAACAAACGAGGTTGACGCTGCCCGACGCGGGAGCGGATGACCAGTTCGGCGTGTCCGTGGCCGTCAGCGACAACTTCGCCGTGGTGGGGGCTCTCGCCCGCGATCCCGGGGGTCACTCCGACGCGGGGTCGGCCTACACGTACGGCGTGGCCGGCGACTGCAACGAAAACACGATCGAAGATGTCTGCGACATTCTCGATGGAACATGTCCGGACGAAGACGGCGACTGGATCCCCGATGTTTGTTGCACCATCGGCAGCGCACCGGCGCCGGAGACACCTGTTACAGCCAAGAACCGCTACATCTCGTTCATGCCGACCAATCCCGGCGAGATAACAGCGCTGCGCGTGACGCTGACAGCCAGTGCGCTATTCCCGGGTGACGTGGGCATGCAGTGGTGGGTCGATCCCCACGGGCCCGTCTCCGAGGCGGCCGCTAGTACGGGGCCCGCACCGGCGCCGACATTCATGGCCGCCGAGCTGCAAAGCACGTGGAACTGCATGGATTGGAGTACGGTGGGTCTCCTCGACGTGTCCGGCTGCGAGATCGTTCCGAGCGCGACCTATGATGTCCAGGCCATCGAC
>JBARRC010000297.1:0-7895 GCA_049644045.1 Phycisphaerae bacterium | reverse complement strand
ACATGCACGACCCACGGGACGAGCTACGCGCGGCGCTCCAAAAAACGTAAGTGCCTGCCAAGACGGAAGTTGCCAACGGCAGTGCCATTCGGGACACCATACCTATTTCCTGCTACTCCGTGTTCGGGCGGTTGGGGGGAGGTCCGGGCGTAGCGCGGAGGTGCCGCTCCCTCACGGTCGCGGTTCAGTTTTGTACGCCGAACGACGAGGACATGCTCGCCTGCGCCACGTATGCCACCCAACCCAATAGGGGTGCGAGAAAGGATTCTCGCACCAGGACGGGATGTCCGGGCGTAGCGCGGAGGTGCCGCTCCCTGACGGTCGCGGCTCTGCTCTGTTACATGCTCTCAGTTGAGACGCTCGCCACGTTCGCCCGCGCCGAAGAAGTGGCTCTGTGACATGGCTACGAGGAGCTTCACCCGTTGCCCCGGTGAGATGGTCACGGTCGGTGACACTCGCGCGACGACAGAATCTCCCGTCGGCACCTCGAGGTGAACGTTGGTGCTTTCGCCGAGCGGCTCTACATCGCGCACCACCATCTCACCAACGGTGTCGAGCTCCTGGCACGGGTCAATCGCCCCGCCCCATGCAGGCATTCCACCCGCCCCGGCCAACCGGAAGTGCTCCGGCCGGATCCCCAGCGCGACGGCTTCACCGCGATGCGGCTTGAGGGTTTTTGCAAGCTCGGGCGGAATTGCCAGCCGTCCGATTCGACCGGTGAAGAAGACCGCTTCGCCGTCGCCTTCCAACCGGCCTGGAAGAAAGTTCATCGGCGGCGTTCCGATGAAACCGCCGACAAAGCGGTTTGCCGGGTGATTGTAGACCGTGAGCGGCGTGCCGCATTGCTGAACGACACCCTCTTTCAGAATGACAATTCGATTACCGAGTGTCATCGCCTCCTCCTGGTCGTGGGTGACATAAAGAATGGTTGTCTTCAAGTCACGGTGCAGACTCTTGATCTCGGTTCGCATCTGGGTGCGGAGCCTGGCATCGAGATTGGAGAGCGGCTCGTCGAACAGAAACACCTGCGGTTTCCGGACGATCGCCCGGCCAAGCGCCACGCGCTGGCGCTCTCCGCCGGAAAGGGCGCCGGGCTTTCGATCGAGAAGGTGCTCGATGCCGAGCAGGCGGGCCGCCTCACCGACTTTGCACTTGATCTCGCTTTTGGGGACGCGGCGCATCTTCAGCCCGAACGCCATGTTGTTGAATACCGTCATGTGCGGATAGAGCGCGTAGTTCTGGAATACCATGGCGATGTCGCGGTCCCTGGGTGCGACGTCGTTGACCACGCGATCACCGATCCGAATTGTCCCCGCCGTGACTTCCTCGAGCCCGGCGATCAGCCGTAGCGTGGTGGTTTTGCCGCAACCGGACGGGCCGACCAGCACGACAAACTCCCTGTCCGCGACGGCGAGGCTCAGGTCGTCGACGGCCGATACCTCGCCGTCTTTGCTGCGGAAGCTCTTTGTAACCTGGTCGAGCGTGACGCTGGCCATCGCACAGACTCTCTTGTTCGTACGCGCTGTGGAGGATCGCCCTCAGCCGCGACGACGAGCCTTCTTGCATACTGCCCCCATCCAAGTTATACATCCCCCATGCCGTGTGTCACCAGGCGATCCTCATTCTGTTTTGTCGGTCTGGGTGTGGCCCTGTCGCTCAGCGTTCAGGCGTGCGTGTCCTCCGGAGAGCGTTCCAAGCTCATCCAGGAGAACGAAGCCCTGCAGCACGACAAGCAACGCTTGGAGCGCGTCGTCGCGCAACGAGACGGAACGATCGCCCGGCTCCATCAGCAGGTCGATAAGTTGGAAGACTTCGGTCCGGACCGGCCGGCGGATCTCTTCACTCCGGCGAAGCTCGAGATCGCCAGCCTCTCGGGTGGCGCCGACTATGACGGCAAGCCGGGTGACGACGGCGTCACCGTCTACCTGCAGCCGCGTGATGCGCACGGCGATGTCGTAAAGGTGCCGGGGCGGATCACGATCCAGCTTCTCGATAACACGGATATGACTTCGCCGCATATATTGGGCGTGTATGTGTTCGACGACCCGGAGAAGCTGGGCAGGCTCTGGCACAGCCGGTTCGCCACGAACCATTACACGCTGAAATGCCCGTTCCCGCCGGGTGCGAGGCTGCCGGATACGCGGCGCGTCACCGTCAGCGCGGAGTTCGTTGACTATCTCACGGGTGGAACGCTCACGGCGGTCAAAGAGGTGCCGGTCACGTACCCCGACGACTAACCGGTAGGTCGGGCTCTGCCCGACAACGAAACCCATGGTCATGAGCCTCGATCTATCGACAGTGCGAAACATCGGGATCGCCGCGCACATCGACGCGGGCAAGACCACCACCACCGAACGTATGCTCTACTATACCGGCCGCACCCACCGCATGGGCGAAGTCGATGACGGCACCGCAATCACCGATTTCGACGAGCAGGAGCAGAGACGCGGCATTACGATCTACTCCGCCGCGGTGAGCTGTCCGTGGAAGGGGTACACGATCAACCTGATCGATACGCCGGGGCATGTGGACTTCACCGCCGAGGTCGAACGATCCCTGCGCGTGCTCGACGGCATGGTGGCGGTGTTCGACGCGAAGGAGGGGGTGGAGGCCCAGTCGGAGACCGTCTGGCGGCAGGCGGACAAGTACGCCGTGCCGCGGGTTTGCTTCATCAACAAGATGGATCGTGTCGGTGCCGATTTTGATCGAAGCGTCAATTCGATTCGCGAGCGACTTAATGCCAACCCGTTGGTGCTTCAGTTGCCGATCGGTGCGGGGAATGAATTCAAGGGACTGGTCGATCTGATCGAGATGAAGGCGGTCTACTACAAGCAGGAGAAACTGGGATCTTCGTTCGATCTCGGCGATATCCCCGAGGAGCTGGCGGCACCGGTGGCGCAGCGGCGCCGAGAGCTTCTAGAGGCAGCCGCCGAGACCTCGGAGGCTTTGATGGAAAAATATCTCCTTGAAGAGCCGCTCGAGGCGGAGGAGATTCGTCAGGCGATCCGGGCTGCAACGATCCGCCGCGAGCTGACCCCTGTTCTGTGTGGGAGCGCGCTGCGCTATGTCGGTGTTCAACGAATGCTGGATGCGGTCTGCGACTTTCTACCCAGCCCGCTCGATGTTCCACCCGTCACCGCCACGGATGCTGGGCGGGACGATGTGGAGCACGAAATGCCATGTGACCCGGAAGGTCCCCTGGCGGCATTAGTCTTCAAGATCGTGGCCGGTAAGCCGGTCGATCTCCATTACTTGCGCATATACTCCGGGATGCTGAAGCCCAATAAACGCCTCCTCAACACGATCACGGGGAAAAAGGAGAATATCAGTCAAATCTATCGGATGTTCGCCAAGCGGCGGGAGCAACTCGACCACGCCACAGCCGGCGATATCGTCGCGGTGGTCGGGCCGAAAAGCTCGTTGACGGGGCACACGCTGTGCGATCCGCGCCGGCCTGTCATCCTTGAATCGATCAAATTCCCCGAGACGGTGATCAGTGTGTCGGTGGAGCCCCGGTCGTCGAGGGATCGTGAGAAACTGCTGGAGGCCCTCGTTGCATTGGAACGGCAGGATCCCACCATCCGCGTCGCAGCCAATCTCGAGACAGGTCAGACGTTGATTTCCGGAATGGGTGAGCTGCATCTGGAAGTCATGGTGCAGCGGCTTCGGGTGGATATGAACGTGGACGTGGCCGTGGGCAAACCCCGCGTGTCATATCGTGAAACCGTGACCGCCGCCGGCGAGGGTGAAGGCCGGTTCATCCGACAACTGGGTGGACGCGGGCACTATGGGGTAGTCCGCCTGCGGATCGAGCCCAGGCCTCACGTGGCCGGGCGCGCCAACTCCGAAATCATCAATGCAATCCCCGAGGGGGCGCTCGCGGCGGAGTACGTCCATGCGACGGAGATGGGAGCTACCGAGGCGGCGCAAAGCGGAATCCTTGGCGGTTATCCGGTCATTGACTGGAAAGTCACTTTACTTACAGCCGAGCAACGCGAGGTCAACAGCTCGGAGCTTGCGTTTGAGAACGCGGCCCGGGCGGCCTTCTACGAGGCGATGGGTGCCGCCGGGCCCGTCCTGTTGCAGCCGATCATGGACGTCGAAGTGGTCACGTCGGATGACTACTTCGGAGCTATCATGGGCGACCTGAACGCCAGAAAGGCGGTGGTCAGGGACACGCGGCTGCGCGGCTCGGATCGGGTGATCTTGGCGGATGTCCCCCTGGCCAAGATGTTCGGGTACATCACGAAGCTTCGGAGCCTCTCTCAGGGCCGGGCGACATCGACGATGGCCCCGTCGCATTACGCCCCGGTATCGCCGCAGGAAATGAAGGCCCTGGTTGGCTAGCCTCAATACGGTTCACGTAAGAGGAGAAAAGGTGTCAGAATGTGGCACCTTTTCAGACCTTCGTTGCCTCGATAAGAACAGGTTGTGGGCTCTTGACACCGGGATCCGGACAAAGAAGGTCATTGCGTTCCGGTGTTTCTCTACCATCGTAGGTGATAACGCCCGTTCAGACGCGGGAGGGGGTATTTGTGGTCTTTAGGGCCCGCGAGAATTAGCGTTGACACGTCAGGTGTCCACCGCCTATAATGCCGATACTGTGGCCTCTACATAGCGTGCTCTGGTCAATCGGAGATCGATGATGCGGGGGCAAATTTCCTATCTTTGCTTGGCGACGTGTCTGGCCTTTTTTGCGTCGCTAGCGTCCGCGCAAACCTACGAGATCATCGAGCTGGGTCCGTTTCCGGAGCATACGGTGGGCTTTGCCGCTGACATCAACAATTCCGGAGTCATCACCGGTCATTGGAATATGGGTGGCGTTAGCTTTGTCTTCTTCGTCCACGAGGATGGAATCCGTACCGATCTTGATCTCGGCATTCAGATCAGCGCAGGGACGGTCTCGATCAATGACGCCGGGATCATCGCCGGACGTTGGGCGAGTGTCGCGTACGGCGAGGCTCGTGCCGCCCTGTGGAACAATGGAGTGGTCACCGACCTCGGTACACTTGGAGGAACCTCAAGCGGCGCCCATGGGCTCAATAACTTGGGACAGGTCGTCGGTGGATCTGGACTGATTAATCCCCCGGGCCGGCATGCCTTCCTCTGGCAGGACGGAGTGATGGTGGATCTGAATGACCTTCTGCCGGAACCACCTCCGTGGACGCTTACGTATGCGATCGACATTAACGACGCTGGTCAGATCATCGGAAAGAGCCTGGACAACGGGCACGCGCGGGCGTTCCTGATGACTACCAAGCCCACGGCCATGGTGCAGGACCTCGGCTTTCTGCCCGGGTCACTGGACACCCATCCTGTGGCGATCAACGTACACGGGGAGATCGTTGGGTCGGCCGACACCGACCCAGGCTGGACGAGCTTCGATAGACCCTTCCTGTGGAAGAATGGAGTCATCACGGAGCTCGGGGCGCTCGGCAGGGGAGATGGAAGCGCTACCGACATCAACGACGCTCACCAAGTCGTCGGGACATCAAGGACTCAGGACAACTCGACCTGGCACGCATTCATCTGGGAAGAGGGCGTCATGCGAGACCTCAACGATCTAATTCCAGACGATTTTGAAGGGGATCTGGTCGGGGCATCAGCCATAAACTCAGCCGGTCAGATCCTTGCTGGAGGGCGCTTTGTCGAAGTCGGTGCCAGGTATCCGGTCGAGGTGTATCGACAGTTTCTCTTGTCTCCCTGCGACGACTCCGACGACGATCGCATCTGTGATTCGTCAGATGGTTGCCCGAGCGATCCTGGCAAGACGCAACCCGGCGAATGTGGCTGCGGTATCCCCGACTCGGACGCTGACGAGGATGGCGCGCTCGATTGTTTCGACGACTGCCCCGATGATCCCGACAAGACCGAGCCCGGCCTCTGCGGTTGCGGCATCGCGGACACGGACGGCGACGAGGATGGGACGCCCGACTGTCTCGACGAGTGTCCGGCTGATCCCCAGAAGAGCGTGCAAGGCGAATGCGGCTGCGGTGTGGCCGAGACCGACGGTGACTTAGATGGGGCACCCGACTGCTCGGACGACTGCCCCGATGATCCCGACAAGACCGAGCCCGGTGTCTGTGGATGTGGGGTTTCCGACTCCGAGGGGGCTGTATCCGGAGCTGTTGAATGTGGCGGCTCCGTTGACCCCCCGGCACAGAGAGAAGGTCCGTTCTGCGGGCTGGCTGCCTTGTATCCGACGGTTCTTATGTTTGGAGTTCTCAGTTTGCTTCGCGCGGGTGCGTTCCGCCATTCACGTAGCGACTGATGCTGACAGAGGGAAGAAGCTTGACCGATGGATGGGCACTCACTGCTACGTGTGGTTGCGGTCTCGATACTCGCTACGTGTTTCTCTTCAAGGCCCGCGGACGGGCAGGCCAACCTTACAATCACGGACAACGGGCAAGAAACGGAGCTGCGCTTCGGAACTGGCGATCCATTCCACGTCACCTCGAACGTCGTCGACAATGTGCGCATTGTCGAGATTCCTGCGTCGCCGGTGCTTCTTTCATTTTGGGATGAACGGGATGCGGCAGGAACCGCTACGCCACACTACGCAATCAGTTTGGATGGACGGGATAAATCGGGGAAATCGGGGGGGAAATCGGGGGACAGGGAAATCGGGGGACATCATACCTATTTTCTTGACGTAGCGTCTGCCCTGGTGTATCGTTCGCCCATGCCTCGGATCGCACGGGTGGAGAAATCGAAAGAGAAAAGGTATCAGGATGATTCTTGAATGTTCTTTCGAGGACGTCTGCGTGGGCGAAGGGTGATGTCCAGCCGCAGGCAAGTGTCAAGAAAATCATCCTGACACCTTTTCCAGTCCTGGATTGAGGACAACAACTGCCGGGTTCTTGATTCGTCCGCTGGGACGGAGTATACTTTGCTATAGGACCTCTCGCTTCATCGATTCGCGCACATAGGAGCAAACGTCATGCGTTTCACACGGATCATCTTGAGTACGGTTATGGCGATGTCTTTGGTGGCGGCGGCCAGAGCCGGGCCGGTGCAAACTTTCACGGACATTGATGCCTTCCTTGAAGCCGCGGGGGAGGTGCGGGAGATCGACTTCGAGACCCTCCCGGACGGAACCCCCAGCTACATGTTCGCTGAGATCACGCCAGAGTTTAATTACACCGGGCAGGGGGTTGAATTTTTCGCGCACGTTCCCCCACTGTGGATTCACGGATGCGAAGAGGGCGGGTTCAGGCTGTGCGCCTGTCCGCAGGATTCCCAGGGCCCGCTTAATTGGATTATCGCGGAGCTGGTCGAACCCGCGTCGGCCGTCGGGATCGCCTTCCGGGGAGGCACGACGCTTACGATAGGTGATGCCGACGGGAGCGCGCAGCTCGAGACCTGGACTTGGGCAGGCGGGGGGGAGTTGTTTCTCGGCGTGATCTCGGACATCCCAATCGGTCGCGCATACGTCGGCGGATTCGCCGGGGTCCCACCAGGGAGCGATGTGGAAATGATAGAATCTTTCTTTTTCACACCGGTCCCCGAGCCCGTGAGTTTGGTTCTTCTCGCATCCGGGGTGCTTATCGTTCTCGGACGTCGCTCCCCTTAGCGAGAGCAAGATTACAGCGCCACAGTGGAGGCCAAAGTGGGGGAGTGTTTCGCGTACTGAATAGTTATCGGCCCGCCGATTCGTTGATGGACGCTGGGTTCGCCCGTCGGTCTGTTAACAGGGAAACCATCAAGGAGGTCTTATCGTGCGATGCAGCAACATAACTATGGTCAGGCTTGTCGCCACTGGTGCCGTCTTATTGCTGTGTAAATCGGTGTAAATCGGGGGACACCATACCTATTTCTTGACGCAGCGTCTGCCCTGGTGTATCGTTCGCCCATGCCTCGGATCGCACGGGTGGAGAAATCGAAAGAGAAAAGGT
>JBARRC010000296.1:0-6539 GCA_049644045.1 Phycisphaerae bacterium | reverse complement strand
GTAGCGGCCTGCGTCCTCGCAGGCCGTTTTCCCGGGCAAGTGCTATTGCGTACGACGGCCGGCGGGGACGCCGGCCGCTACAGAGCGACACGAATTATTCGCATGTGCCACAGAGAATGGCCGCACCACCGGGAGTGTCACGGACCCGGTTGAGGTTTGGTTGGCCAGCCCGATTCGGATACACTTGCCTGTACGCTCGCGATGAACGCTCGAGCCGGGCCGAGACCTGAGGCATACCGAGAGGGGTGAAGACCATGCGCGTCCCAGACCATCCCCGATCCTCACACCAGCGGCGGCCAGAAGACCATGCCCATGGTCGCTGGCCTCAATGGGTCCGGTTGTGGACGACAACCTGCATGCTGACGAGCGGCGTATTGGCGCTTTTGTGGTTGCTGTTGCGGAGCGGGTCAAAGCCCAGCCGACTTGCCTACCCGTGCCAGCAGGCGGCCGTTGGGACAGCGGCTGCGGCGTTCGGCGCGCCGGTGGTCGCCGCACTGCTGGTGTTGCGGAACCGTATCATGAACGTCCTTTGGACGATGTACGCTTCCGGTGGATCCGCGCGGGCTAAGGCCCGCGGCTCGCTTGTGCGGTCATCCCGGCGGGCTGAAGCCCACGGCTCGGTTGTGCGGTCATCCGCGCGGGCTAAAGCCCGCGGCTCGCTTGCGGGCAAGACCGCGGCCGGTGCACTGGGTGCACTGGCGATGGTCATGCTGGCCATCGCATCAGTCGAGCCAAAGGACAACGTCACCATCCTGACACCCCCGGACGACTATCACCCCGATGTCTACCTGGTCAACAAGGCCCGCGGCATCGAGCCGGGCCGCTATGGTGGCGTCGATGATCTGATCACCCTGATGGGCGTAAGCGGGCTTAAGTGGCACCGAGCGGGCGAAACCGGTTTGACGACCGGACCGGACGGCCTGATCGATCCCGACGACGTTGTTCTTATCAAGATCAACGCCCAGTGGCCTCAGCGCGGCGGGACGAACACCGACGTGCTGCGCGGTGTCATCCGCCGGATCGTCGAACATCCCGACGGCTTCATTGGCGAGATCGTCGTGGCGGACAACGGTCAGGGGTCGGGCAGCTTCGACCGATCGGACCACAACGCCGAGGTTCACGACCAATCCACACAGGACGTCGTCAACGACTTCGCGGCCGAAGGCTGGAATATATCCACCTACCGGTGGGATAACATCCGCTACACCCTCGTCAACGAGTACTCAACTCGCGACATGACCGATGGATACGTCGTGAATCCGGTCAGCGACCCGGAAACGCAGATCAAGGTGTCCTACCCCAAATTTCGATCGGCCCTGGGGACTTACATAAGCTACAAGCACGGCGTCTTGTCACCGGCAACAGGAACATACGAATCGGACAAGCTGGTCGTGATCAACATCCCCGTCTTCAAGACGCATTCCATTTACGCGGTCACCGCGAGCGTGAAAAACCACATGGGCGTCGTCACCAAGGAGCTGAGAACCGACTCCCACAACGCCGTTCGTCGAGGCGGCATGGGATCGGTCCTGGCGGAGGTGCGTATGCCGGACTTGACCATCCTTGACTGCATCTGGATTCTTGCCCGACCGGGATCGGGCCCAAGCGCGTCCTACGATAACGCCACTCGCCGCGATCAACTCCTTGCTAGCACCGATCCCATTGCGCTCGACATGTGGGCTACCAAATTCATCATGATCCCCCAGATCATCGAAAATGGTTACGCGTACGATGCGTACCACACCACCCAGGACCCCGACAACCCCGACAGCGTGTTCCGTCGTTATCTCGATCGGTCGATGAACGAGCTGCTTCTTGCCGGCATCGCCACGACCAACAACGTAGACGCTGTCGACCTGCACGTCTGGGTGGGCGATCTTGATCGGGATGGCGACGTCGACAAGGACGACTTCAGCGAGACGGCGCTTTGCCTGGCCGGGCCGGCTGATGATGTCGCGGGAACCGATTGTGAAGACGTCGACTTCGACGAGGACGGCGATGCGGATCTGGCTGACATCGCCGCGTTTCAGCGAACGTTCACGGGAGCGTTGCTGAATCGCTAACTGGCGAGAGGCACCGTGTTTCGACGTTTCGGCGTTTATTCCAGATGAAACGGGGCTTGAGTGCGGCGATAGTTGCGGGCAGCAGGGTGACGCTGACAAGGAAGCTGACGACCATGCCCACGCCGATCAACAGGCCAAAACGGACCAGCGTGCGAAACTCCGACACGCAGAGCAGCAGAAACCCGATGGCGACAACGAACGCGGTGAAGAACAGCGCCCGCCCGGTAAAGGCCAGGGTGTTGGAGAAGACGTCACCAGGGTCTGCACCGGGTTTCCCAAGACCTACGCGTAGCCGATCGATGATGTGAATCGGAAAGTTGACGCCCGCGCCGATCGCGATGCTTGCGAACATGGCCGTGCCGACCCCCAACGGAATGTCACCCAGGCCCATAATGGCATAATTCACCAGCACGGCCAATCCCACCGTCAAGGTACACAAAAGCCCCGCCACAACGGAACGAAACATCAACCCTGTCAGCAGCAGGACACACCCCACCGAAAAGACAACGCTGTTGAGATGGGTGGTACGAACCATCTTCAACCAGTGGTAATCAAGATGGACGCGCCCGGCTAACTCAGCTTCAAGCAGTTCGTCGTTGAACTCTTCGTTCAAGTGCCGCTCCAGCAGCACGATGACGTCGCGCTGGTGGATGAACTGACTGCTCCTCATGCGAGCAATCAAGTTCGCTTGGGTGTATGTTTTGTCGACCACCTCGCGTAACAGGTGAGCCATCGGTGACGTGCGCTCGTCACTAAGTACGTCGAGATAGAACTGTGTCTCGAAGGGATCGTCCGGGATGGCGTAATAGGCCGGGTCTTCCTTGTTCATCTTCTGATGGGCGCGTTTGATCCACCCGGCCAGCGAATGTGTTCCGCCAACGTGCGGAAGCGATTCGGTGAACGCCTCGAGGGCCTCGATTCTGTGCAACACATCGGCCCGAAGCATGGCGCCCTTCTCCTTCGCGGTCACCACGATGTTCAGATGGCTGGTGCCGTCGAAACGATCGTTGAGGGCACGGGTGGCCTGCACGATCGGGTGGTGGTCCTTGAAGGCGAGGATCCGGGCGTCGTTCACAATGACCTTCGAGGCGCCCCAGCCGGCCACGGCAATCAGCACGGCCCCGGTGGCGAGCACGATCCACCGTCGATGAAACGTGAAGGCCCCGACTTTGCCCATGGCCACACCGATGGCGTCCAGGCCTCCAGCTTGTTCGGTGGCGGTCTTGCGTTTGAGAAAGGCCCCACTCATCCTGAGCGGCACGACCATCAGCCCCGCGGGTATCACCGCGTACGAATAGATAAGCGCCCCAAGCACCCCGATGCAGGTGAACAACCCGAAGAACTTGATCGGCGGCATCTTCCCCACCAGATACAGGGCGAAGAAACCGGCAATGTCCGTCAGGGAGGTGATCAGCAACGGATACCACAGGGCCATGCACGCATCAACGACGATCTGTTGCTTGCTCCTGTCGCCTGGGTGGAGCTGCTCCTCGTAATACTGCCCCAGCAGATGCAGCGAGTCGGCCACGCCGAGTGCCATGATGATGACGAAGATGCCGTTGGTGACGATGTAGACCGGTACCCCGAAGGCAGCCATCAGCCCAAGCGCCATCGAGGAGGCACCTCCGATCACGCACAGCGGCAAAACCGTCCCCCGAACGGTCCGGTAGGCCAGTATGATGAGCACGGCCATCAGCACCGGGCAGACAAAGTTCATGCGTAGGGCGTCGTCGGAAACGGCCACCCCCATGTGGGCCCGGACGGCCGCCTCACCCGCAACCACGAGGCGCTCGCTCGCCGCGATCTGTTCGGTGATGGCAGGGTCGCGGAGCAGCTTGCTCAGCTCGCGATAGAGTTCGTCGGCTCGCTCTTCGTCTTGGGTTCGGATGAGGATGCAGGCGGCTGAACCGTCCTCCGCAACCAGCGTACCGCGATACAGCTCGTAACCAAGGATGTCCTCCTTGAGGGCCTCAAGACCCTCGGGATCCTCAGGGACACTTCTCAGCAACGGATCGAAACCGGGCTCGCCGTCCTCAAAATAGACCCCCGATTCGGTGGCGATGCTGAGCACGTCATCGGGTCCGATCCCGGGTAGCTCCTGGATGGCCCGGGTCAGGTTCTGAATCAGCCTCAGCGTGTCGGGGTTGAAGACTCCGCCGGATTCGTCCCGGATCACACCGATCGCGATCGGCTCCCGGAGTCCGAACAAGTCGTCGACGTGTTCCTTCAGGGCCAGGGCAAAGTGGTTGTCCGGGATGAACGCATCTGGGCTGGTCTCTCGCGTCAGGCGGAGAATGAACGTGCCCAACACCAGCCCTGCCACCGCCGCAATGGCCAGTACGGGAATCGGGTGCGACGTGATGAAGCGGAAGTAAGAACGCACAATAAGCGCCCCCGACGGGCAAGCGTGGCTTGACGACCGCGCCAGCGGTTCATACCCTTAGTCATTTATCAATCTAAGAGCCCACCGGTAACCGGTCAAGGCGAGTGTGGCACGAGTTTTCAACCCGTGGGTCGAGTGTGGTACAGGTTTTTAACCCGTGGGTTGTACGACCGAAGAGGGGGACAAACCATGAACGGGCGTCGCGTCAACAGTCATCGGATTCTCCTTTCGCTTGGGCTTGTGGGCATTGTGCTGGGCGGTTTCGCAAGTACCGCGTTCCCGGCGAAACCAGACTCCAAGGCCAAGCCGACCGGCAAGGCATTCGTGGACATCACCGATCAGGCCGGTGTCCGGCATCGGCATTACAAGCCCGTGCTGCACAAAGAGCTGGATTGCATCATGCCGTGGATGGCCTCGGTCGGGGCATCCGTTGCGGCTGTCGACTACGACCGCGACGGCGACATCGACCTGTATGCCGTCAATTCCCAGCTCGGCAAACCGAATCGGCTCTTCCGTAACAACGGGAACATGAGGTTCACGGATGTGGCTGTCGAGGCGGGTGTCGCCGACGCCAACGTCAAGACCGACAAGAGACGCGGTACCACTATGGACGCGGCCTGGGGCGACTACGACAACGACGGGCACATGGACCTTTACGTGCTTAAGTGGGGTCCGAACATCCTTTACCACAACAATGGCGATGGGACGTTCACGGATGTAACCGAGCAGGCCGGTGTCGGCGACCCGGGCAACGGCAATGCGATCATCTGGTTCGATTACAACGACGATTCCTTGCTTGACATCTACATCGGCAACTACTTCCGCTATGTGGATCTGTGGGACCTGGAGGACTCGCGACAGATGCACGAGGATTTCGAGACGGCCCGGGACGCCGGGCCCAACGTGCTCTACCGTAACAACGGCAACGGGACCTTCACCAACGTCGCCAAGGAACTCGGAGTGGACGACAGCGGCTGGACACTCGACTCCGGCACTGCCGATTATGACAACGACGGCGATCAGGACCTGGCCAATGCCAACGATTTCGGCCAGGACCGCGTCTACCGTATGAACGCCGACGCGACCTTCACAAATGTCACCGATGAAGCGATCGGCTGGGATACCTACAAAGGTATGAACATCGAGTTCGGCGACTTCAACAATGACGGCTGGCTCGATCTGTATGTCGCCAATATCTGGACGAAAGAGTATGTGAAGGAGGGTAACCAGCTTTACCGCAACATGGGTGACAAGACGTTCAGCGATATTTCCTTTGAGGCTGAGGTGTATGACGGGGGATGGTGTTGGGCGGGCAGGTTCTGGGATTACGACAATGACGGCGATCTGGACATTATGGTGGCCAACGGATACATCTCCAACAACCCGGACGACGAGTACTTTACGAAACTGGCGACGGAAGTGACCAAGCCCGGTTTCGACCCCATCGATGCTCAGAATTGGCCCGAGATGGGCGACTCCACATTCTCCGGGTATCAGCCCTCACGGGTCTGGCGAAACGAGGGGAATGAGGTGTTCAAGGAGGTGGCTGCCCAGATCGGGCTGGCAGACATCGCTGACGGGCGGGGATTGGCCATCGCTGACTTCGACAACGACGGCGACCTGGACGTCTATATTTCCAATCAGGGCCAGGACAGTGTTTTCTACCGCAATGACGTCGGCAACAAGAACGACTGGTTGCAGCTCGAACTGACCGGGACTAACTGCAATCGCAACGCCATCGGAACGCGGGTCACGGTGGTCTGCGGAGATTTGTCGCAGATTCGCGAGGTCAACGGGGGCAACGGCGGGCACAGCCAATGCCCGTATCGCCTTCACTTCGGATTGGGACAGCATAAGAAAATCGACTCCATGGAGATTCACTGGCCCACTGGGTATGTGGAGCGGTTTGAGAATGTCAAGCCCAACCAGATACTCAAGTTCACTGAGAACACGCCGGAGAAGGTCCTCGATGAACGCAAGCTGATTAAGGAAGCTGAGATCGCAGCGCTGATCGCGGAAAGAGAAAGGGCCAAAGCCGAAGCCAACAAACCACCACCGGAGCTGCCACCCGTAAACTGGCGCGAGGTGGTTAG
>JBARRC010000295.1:0-7309 GCA_049644045.1 Phycisphaerae bacterium | reverse complement strand
TGCTTAGAAAAACAAGACTGAGTACGGCCCCGATGGCCGTGGGAATCACGACGCGCAAGGCGATCAGCCAATCGCCCTGCCGGCCGAATGACAAAGCGTACTTCTTCGCCACGTCAATCGAGGCCAGGATGGGTTCGTAACGATCCAGAATGAGCAACATGTACGCGCCGGATATCCCCGGCAGGATCATGGCCGACATCCCCAAAGCCCCGGCTGCGACGTCACGCGAATAATCGGGTTTGATGACAAACGTACCCGCCGCGACGGCCTCCTTGACCGCCGCCCTGTCGGGTGGCTCCTCCTTCGTGACCGCGATGGCTGTCATGATGGTAAGCCCGACCGCCACCCCGATCATCGAAAAAATGCAAACACGCTTGAGCATTCTCATAAGCAGCGGGACACCGCCGAGGGTCAAACCGATGAAAAGCGAGAACATCACGCTCTTATGCAAGGTGACGGCCCGGCTCAGCGTACCTGCCAGCGTCGCGATCGCCGCTACAGCCGCAAACCCGACGATCATCAGGAAGGTGATGTTCCGCCTCGTGAATCGAAAGCGGGTTACATCGGCGACGCTGCTGATGAACTCGTCGTAGAGGCCCACCACGAGGATCATCGTGCCGCCGGAGACACCGGGCACGAGGTTGGCAAGCCCCATCAACACTCCACCGACGGCGGATCGCACGATGGGAAGCGGCTTGCCGTCAGGCCCGGCCGGTTGTTGCGTGTGGAGTTGGTCCACTTCTTCGGGTTCCATGCACATCTTCCTTAACGCCGGAACCTAACCCGGATCAATCACCGCGGTGAGGGATTGGGCCTATGGCGCTGCGGGCTGAATCTTCTTCGGTTTTCTTTTCTTGAACAACCGATTGAACTCTTCGCGGATGCCGCGAAACGGTCTTACCCGGACCGTCGGCTGAGATAGCGGACCGGTGACGTGCAGCTCGACGAGTTCATGCGACGCTGCTTCAACCAGGTTTGTCAGCACGGGCACCCGCGCCCAACGGTGCGGACTGACGTTGACCAGATCCAGGTCGACCCCCAAGTCCGGCAGCGACATCGTCCCGGACCCGACCAGGGCCAGCACGCCGCCACGAAGCACGATGTCTTTCACCTGCATGCGGTTACCGACGATGTAGAAATCGGCCCGCGCGTCGTCGAACGCGTCTTGATCCGGTATCGACAGGTTCAAAACGTTGAGAATCGCCAGAATGATCGGCAGGCGATAGATGTGCCCGTCGAGAATCTCGAAACGCCCGCCGCCTCGCCGCGACGAGGGATCGCCGACGACACCCGACAGGTATAGATGGCCGTCCGCAAGACCGCGCACCTCAACCGGTTCACTGCCCGCCGAAGACGCGGCGCGGGCCGCATTCAGGAATGGTTCGATTTGCATCCCTCGCACGGTCGTGGACAGGTTGTAGCCTGACTTGTCCGCGTCGAACATGGCCTCGACCCGTCCTGTCAGGGATCCGTCATAGACACGGCCCTGAATCGAATCAAACGCAAGCCGTCCTTCGCCATTGGCCACCCGGGCATACGACCACGCGCTCTCGGTGTGGGTCAGGCGCCGGCCCATCAGGGTCATCGCCGACAGCGTCAGATCCCCGCTAAGCGACGTGCCCCCGAGCCGGTCCACGATCGAGCCCGAGCCGGTAAGCGTTCCGGACATCCGCTCGAGGTTGGCCACGCCGCGCAGCGCCACATCGTTAAGTTCAACGTATCCGCTAATCAGCCACTCCCGCCGAGCCTCCGCCCCCGATCTCTCCCAGCGAAGACGATCCAGGTGCAAGTCGATCGAGCCGGCCGGGCTAAGCCTATCAGAACCGGTGAATAACCGCTCCGGGAGCAAACCCCGCACCGAATCATCCAACGTGACGCCGGTCGCACTGAGTGTGATGGTCCCCTCCTCGCTGCTGTCCCCCAAACGCACCTCGAAGTCGGCGTGGACGCTGGCCGCACCGTAATGCGCCGCGATATCCGTAGCCCGTACGCCTCCATCGTCGATCGTGACTTCGCCCTGAACGTCGTGAAAGGGAATCGGGAAAAATGGATGGTGGACCGCCGCGCCCGAGAGCCGGACCAACGTGCGAATGACGAAGGTGCCGGTTTCATCCGCCGGGTTGGTGCTGAAGGTGGTTTCCATCGCAATCGGACCGTCGATTTGCCAATCTTCCATTGCACTACGCAGCTTCGACGGCAGTGCGGCGATCAGCGTCTCGTCAATTCGTAGACCACGGCTGCGGATCGTCAATTGCGCCGCGGGTTCTGCTCCGGTCCGCTTGAAGATGCCCTCCGCGGAGACGATGGCGCCTCTGTACAGACCCGTCAGACCGTCGACGACGAGCTCGTCGGGCGTGATATGAAGCTGGCCGAGAACGTCCGTCACGTCCACCGGCACTTTTTCATACTGAACCGAAACGTCATTCAGCGTTACAAGCGACGTGTGCACGACTTTTTTCGTTTCCGGCTCGAGCGTTAGCGACGTCTGAATATCGAACCGCCCGCTCGGATGGAAAACATTCACGTGTCCTCGGGTTTCCGCGGGAAGAGCCGTAAGGAAGGGATCGTTGAAGGCAACGTCCTCACCACGGACCGCCAGATCAAGGTTACTTATCTCGCCTTGGTCAAATGTGACGGTGCCGCCCACGCTGATCCGAGCCTCGCCCGAGCGGCCAGCCACGTCGACGACCTGCAGGCTGTCCTTATCGACGATAAGCGTTCCCGTGAGCTGGTCGACCGGATAGGGAAAGCCGATGTAATTCGCTGACACGCCGCGCAGCGCAATGCTCGCTTGCGACTCCCACCTGGCTGCCTGCCCATCGTCACCGGCGGGCTGCGTAAGCGCGAGTTCAACATCGAGCGTCCCCTTCGGGGCGAACTGTTCACGGATCTTCCGGTACCGTGCTGGAAGGGCCCTGCATAGTTCATCGTCGATGGGGATTCCCGTTCCGGTGATGGCCAGCTCCTTGGTCGCCCATCGTGTCGGTTGCGCAAGCCGACCGTTGACCGTTACGGCACCGCCGCCGCGCTGCCCGCGAAGGTCCCGGATGAACACGCCATCCGGCGAGTACTCGATCGTGCCGACGAGGTTTTGGACGCGATAAGGGAAGTAGCGGCACGACGCGTCGCCGCCTCTCGCAGTCAGCCGCGCCCGACGAACCACAATCGGTTCAGCTCGCCCGGCTCGCCTGGTCGCCTCTATGTTGAGATCGATAACGCCGTGCGGGTTGTAATCGCGGTAGAAGTGGACAAGCTGAGGCCAATGGTTGATGAACCGAACCTCGGCAGGTGTGCTATCCGAATCGGGCCGGGGCAGCGCGAGCCTCTCAAGAGTCAGCCGGGCGTCGAAGTCGACGTCATCAAGCGTGATGAGCTTCTTGACGCCGCCCCGGATGGTGGCTGAGACCTTGCATTCGCTGCCGTGAAACAGCCCGGAGAACTCGGCGGTAATCTCCTCGGCTGTAAGTTGCGCATGACCATTGACCTGCTCAAACCGCAGGTAGCGGTCGTCTGGCGGAAGCGACTGCTCCTGCTCGCTGATTGGGATCGAGATCGACGCGTCGCTCAATTCGATCGTGGCCGATCGTGGTTCCTCGGCGCCTGCATCCCGGCTCAAATTGTACTCTACAGCCCGGACGGTACCCTCCAATCCGAGCAGATCGCACCAGGCGCCCGCGCCGTCGTACCTGGCGTTGAGTGCCAGCATCACGGCTTCGATCGACATCCACGGCAAGCCGCCCCGTACGTTCCGCACACGGCCCGTTTGCAGGTCGACCTGCGAATGCCCCGTCGCCACGCGCCCGTCACCCTCCTGCCAGACCACGTCGTAGACTTGGGGATCACGCTGTGATGGGCGAGCCCGAACGGTGAGCCTCAAATCCTCAACCACGCGCGTATCATCCCCCTCCCGTGACATTGCCCGGACGCGCGAGTTACTAAGCTCAATCGTGGGTAGTTCAGTGGGATCCGGACGGCCCATGCCAACGGGAGACCTTAGTAACCCCGTCAGGTTGGTGCGCCCGTCCGCCAGGTCTCGCAGGATCGAGCAGGTCGGTTCCAACGCCACAATCGATTGGATTTTCAGGTCACCGATGAGGGCCGATGCCAGATCGTGCGTGACCCTCACTTCACGACAGGAGAACACGGGACTCGTCGGGTCGGTCGTCACTTGCCGTGGTCCGTCCCTGGCGGCCGCCCGTGCAACTTCCTCCACCGTGACATCGAAGAGACGAACACCGCCGAACCAGGAAAAGCTGGCGGAACCGACGGTGACCAGCCCGTGTGTGTAGCGTTGCAGATACGCCTCGGCGATGGCTCGAATTCGCTCCGGGTTGGTGTAGTGGCGGTATATCAGCGCGCCCGCGATGACGCCGATGACGAGCAACACCAACGCAAGGACTCGGCGCGGCCTGATGGCGCGCTGCTTCGTTGCCTGCCTGGCCTGCGACTCAGTCGGCAAGGGCGCCCTCCCGCGTTGCGCGTTTTTCTCGAACCCGGTCGAGCATCGCCACAAACGCCACGGCGGCGAGTATCTCGAGCATCGGAATCGCCCCCAGGCGGTAGCGAACGCTCCCTATGAACAAGCTGTGCAGCACGCTCAGATACACGGCGGGAAGGAGAAGAAAAAGGGCGATGCGCACCCCATCCTTCTTGTTTCTTATTAGCAGTAACAGTGCGCCGACCATCGCACACGCGAAAGTCGGAAGCGTCCAGGCGGCTGAAACCACTCGCACCAGGCGCGATTGGTACGTTTCGACATTCGGAAACGGATTCCACATACGCGCTAGCTTAACGCCCGCCAGCCGGAGGATTCGACCCGGGTCGCCCTTGATCGCATCGAACGATTGGTCCAGGAACCAGCGATTCCACTTTGCCTCGCTCAATCCTCGAACGGCAGGCATCTGCTTGATGTTCCCCAGATTGCTGGCCCCGGTCGCGCACGGGCCCACACCATCATACAGCGAAATGCCCCCACGGGTGGTCAACCAATACCACTCACCCGTAACGCGCTGATTGCGGGCCGCCAAGGGCACCAACGCCACGAGAACGAAACCACCGGCAATCGCCGCTCCTGAAAGCACCCGCCGGTCAAACCGGCGGAACATCACGACCAGACCCAAGACCAGCACGACGAGCCCCAGGGCCGACTCGCGCAGGTATACGGTCAACGCTGCGATCAAACCGACGACCACCCACCGACCCGGTGAGCCGGCACCTGTCCGCATGCTCGGCGCGAGAATCCACCAGAGCGCGACCAATGCAGCCACAAACGGAGTCTCCGTCAGCAGCAGTGACGAGAAGAAAGCCAGGAAAGGGTCGAACGCGACCAGCAGTCCAGCCACGAGGCCTACCCGGCGGTCAAACAAGGTCGTTGCCGCGCCGGCCGTGAGCACCGCGACCAAGGCGCCAACCATCCACTGCATCGCCTTTGCGACCAAGATTCCCCTGCCCGACCCTGCTGCGAGTGAAAGGGCGGCCGGATAGAGCGGCATGCGGGTCGCCTGGAACCCGAGTTCGTCCTTCAACCCGCTCCCGTCGCGCAGGGAAGCGGCCATCGACCAGTACTGCTGTTCGTCCGGGAATTCCAATAGGAACGGGTCATCGGCGCGGATGAGCCGGAGCGTGCCCCAGCCGCCCCTGACCAACAGAGCCGCCACAAACACGGTCACCCACCACCGTAGCGTCAATCCTCCTGCCCCGGGTCGTGTGCGGTGGTGATCTAAGCAAGCAGATGGTGTCGAACCGGTCACGGTTCCAGGGGCCTCGCGCGAAGATGCAGAACCCGCCGTGTGAGTGCCGTTATTTTGACACGGTCGTCGATGCGATGGCCGATCACCCAGATCGGCCCGAGCTGGTCGCAGAGAACGGCCACCCGCTCGCGTTCCTTCGGCGCGACTTTTGAATCGATCAGGAAATCGGACAGCTTTTTCGAGCCCGGCGCCCCTAGCGGGAAGAACCGGTCGCCGGCGCGTCTCGTTCGAACCAACAGAGGCGGGTGCACGGCCTCCAGGTCGACGTGCTCTTCCATGCGATGGGCGGCGCGGCGCAAACGGGGAATGTCGTCTGGCACCACCTCGTCGATCGAACAGTCGATCTCCAGCCGCCGTATCGGCAACAATGTCTGCCCCGGAAGATGCACGGCGATTTCGGAAGCGATCGTTTCGCGAGGTTCGTCGGACGGAAGCGACAAGATCAAGCGGTGATAGCGCTTCTCGACGGTCATGCCGCCCGGTAATTGAAATTGTCTTCCGCTGGCGGGGTCGGAGATCAGATCCAGCGCCGAGACCAGGTGCCCGAACGCAAGGTCCTGCTCGCCGAGCCCGAACGACCGGTAGGCAAGGCGAATGAGTTCCGTCTGCACGATGCGGCTCTTTCGTGACAGCGTGTCGGCATTAAGGGTCAGGATTTGGTCCGTGTGGGATATGATGAGTGTTTCGAACGTGCGCTGGACCGTCTCGCCCAGATATTCTTCGAGCCAGCGTGCCTGTTCCCCCAGGCGGGTCAGCGCGTCGCGAACCTGCGGGTTCACCTCCGCTTCGATCTGTGGAAGGAGGATGTTCCGGATGCGGTTGCGCATCGGTTCGTTGGACACGTTGGTCCGGTCCTCGCGAAAGGCGATGCCCGCATCCGCCAGATAGTTGCACACTGATTCCCGCGTCATCCGCAGCAGCGGGCGGATCACGCGCACTTCATTGTTGAGGCTTAGTGCGCGGCTTCTCGGAATACCGGCCAGCCCGCGCAACCCCGTCCCTCGGAGGATACGATGGAGAATCGTCTCGGCATTGTCGTCGGCCTGGTGGCCGACGGCGACGATCCTCGAACCGACCTGCAAGCACACACGCTCGAAAAACGCGTAGCGCTCCCGCCGGCTTACCTCTTCGATACTGGTAGACTCCGCCTCGGCGAGCCTTGCGATTTCGCGGGTTTCGATCGTGCAGGGAAGCGAGAGACTATCCGCGGCCGCCCGCACGAACGCCGCGTCCTTCTCAGCCTCTTCGCCGCGGAGCTGGTGGTTGAGGTGGGCGACGTGGAGCTTCAAACGCCAGTCGTGGTGCTCGTTGAGACCGAGGAGCAGATGCAGCAACGCCATCGAATCCGGACCGCCGGACACGCCAACCACGACCGCATCGTCCTGGCTGAGCAACCCTTCGGACAGGAGTTCCTGGCTGAGCGCTTTCAACATGGCGCTTCTATCATACCCTGGATGGCACCCGTGTCAGCAGCGCGATGGAATTCCCATGATCAATCCAGCAGGGACTTCGCGGGCGTTTCGAGGTGAAGGATGAGGGCTGAAGGATGAAAGTCGGAG
>JBARRC010000294.1:0-8433 GCA_049644045.1 Phycisphaerae bacterium | reverse complement strand
GCCCAGGGCCGTGGAGCGACGACCTTATTGAAGGAGGTGCCCGACCCACAGCGGTTCGGTGTAGCCGAGGTTCAAGACGGCCGAATCGTCCGGATCGAGGAGAAACCATCCCAGCCCAAAAGCAAGCTGGCTGTCATCGGGATTTACATGTACGACCGCGAAGTCTTCGACATCATCCGCACCTTGAAACCGTCCGGGCGCGGGGAGTTGGAGATCACGGATGTGAATAACGCCTACATCGAGCAGGGCACGATGACCTACGACATCCTTGACGGCTGGTGGACCGATGCGGGCACGTTCGACTCACTCGACCGCGCTTGGAGGCTCGTCGCCGAAGGTGGGGCGAACAAAGTTCGTGAAGCGTGAAGCGTGAAGCGTGAAGCGTCGATCGTGAAGCGTGAAGCGTAAGAGGCAAACGAGATACGAGATACGCTCCACGAGATACGCTTCACGAGATACGCTTCACGAAGGAGAGAGCATGCCCAACATCCTTGTCACCGGAGCGGCCGGTTTTATCGGTAGCAACTTCGTCAGGCTGTTGCTTCGGGAGCGGCCCGGCGTGCGGGTGATTGCACTCGACGTGCTCACCTACGCGGGTAATCTCAAGAGCCTCACGGACTGCGCCGACGATCCCAGGTTTCGATTCGTCCGTGCTGACATCTGTGACGCCACGGCGTTGGCCCCGGTCTTCGCTGAAGGATTGGATGCGGTGGTCAACTTCGCGGCTGAAAGCCACGTCGATCGCAGCATCATGGGGGCCCAGGAGTTTGTCCGAACCAACATCGTCGGCGTTGGGGTGCTCCTTGATCTCGCGCGTCAGCATGGGATGGGACGCTTCTTGCAGATTTCAACGGACGAAGTGTACGGCTCACTGGGTCCGACGGGGAAGTTCACCGAGCAGACGCCGATCGCACCAAGTAGTCCCTACAGCGCTTCCAAGGCAGCGGCTGATCTGTTGGTCCAAGCTTACCATAAAACTTTTGGACTGCCGACGCTGATTACACGCTGCTCCAACAACTACGGCCCATACCAGTTTCCGGAGAAACTGATCCCACTGTTCGTCACCAACCTCCTCGCGGATCAGAAGGTCCCGCTCTACGGTGATGGGTTGAATGTCCGTGATTGGGTCCACGTGCAGGATCATTGCGAGGCGATTCTGGTTGTACTCGAGCGAGCGGAGCCTGGCAGTGTTTACAACATCGGGGGCAACTCCGAATTGCCGAACATCGAGATTGCCCAATACATCCTGCGGCACCTCGGGCATGACGAGTCAATGATCGAGTACGTCAAAGACCGGCCAGGCCACGACCGCCGCTACGCGATGGACATCACCCGAATCACAGAAGATTTGGGCTGGCAGCCACGGATAGGTTTTGAACAGGGCATTGCCGGGGCCATCGACTGGTACGTAGCTAATGAGCGCTGGTGGCGCGGAATCAAAACGGGCGAATATCTGACGTACTATGAGAAGCAATACGGTCCCGGCGGGGTTGTCGGTGTGGAGAAGTGAGTCCTGCGGACTGGGCGAGCGGTAGCCTTCTGGTGCTGGGCGCGAAGGGCATGCTTGGCCACGAGCTTGTGGACCGGTTCCGGCAACGGTTGGGAGGCGGCGCACACGAACGTCTCGCTGCATGGGGCACCGCGGAACTCGATATCCGCGATCGTGATGCCGTTTTCCAGGTCGTCACCGGACTCAAGCCGTCGGTCGTTGTGAACGCCGCCGCCTATACCGACGTTAATGGTTGTGAAACGAACGTCGAGCTCGCAATGGCTGTCAATGGGCAGGGTCCCGGCAACGTCGCGCAAGCGTGTGCGGAGATTGGCAGCATACTGGTCCACTTTGGGACGGATTTCATCTTCGATGGACGAAGTGATCGGCCTTACCGGCCGGACGACGCGCCCAATCCCTTGTCTGTCTACGGCCGGTCAAAGTGGGAAGGTGAGCAGGCGGTGCGTGCCACTGAGTGTGATCACCTTATCATTCGTACGTCGTGGTTGTTCGGGCCCCACGGGCGCAACTTTGTGGAGGCGATCCTGTCGCGGGTGCGATCCGGGGAGTCGCCAAGCGTAGTGACCGACCAGGTCGGCCGACCGACCCTGGCGTCCGATCTTGCGGAGGCGGTTGTCCGGCTACTCGATGCCGGGGCTCGTGGAACGGTACATTTCGCCAACTTGGGTCAGTGCTCGTGGTTCGGCTTCGCCCAAGAAATCGTGAAGCAGATGGGCGGTGATGTTCCGGTGCAGCCGATTCGTTCCGATCAACTGGGTGCTCCTGCGAAACGGCCTGCCTATTCGGTGATGGACCTGGCGCGGTATGTAGAGCTTACAGACCACACACCTGCGCCTTGGCAGGATGCGCTTTCAAGATACCCTCGCTGCAAAGAGGAACCGCAACGTGAGTGATGTAGTCAAGGTAATCGAACCTCGAAGGGGATGGATTCCCATCGATTGGGCCGAGCTGTTCGAGTACCGCGAGCTCTTGTATTTCCTTGTCTGGCGGGATGTGAAGATTCGCTACAAGCAGACTGTGCTAGGCATTGCCTGGGCCGTTCTCCAGCCGGTCTTCAGCATGGCCATCTTCACGATCATCTTCGGTCGTTTTGCCAAGATCCCTTCGGAGGGTCTGCCCTATGCGGTATTCGTCTACGCCGGTCTCCTTCCGTGGACCTTCTTCGGGAACGGGGTGACCCAATCCGGTCTAAGCCTCGTCAACCAACAGCATTTGATGACCAAAGTGTATTTCCCGCGAGTTTTCGTTCCGACGGCCTCGGTGGGCGGTGGCCTGGTGGACCTGGCAATCTCGTTTGTGGTCTACGCATTCATCTTGCTTTGCTACGGCGTGACGCCCAGTTGGGGCGTGATATACGTGCCATTCCTGGTGTTGCTCACCGTTATGGCTGCGCTCGGTTTCGGCTGCATGCTTGCCGCGCTCACCGTCGCCTATCGGGACTTCCGCTACGTCGTGCCGTTCATGATTCAGGCGATGATGTACCTTAGCCCTGTCGTTTATCCCGTCAGTATCGTGCCTGAGCGCTATCACTGGGTGCTCGCGCTGAATCCAATGGCCGGCATCATCGACGGATATCGATCGGCCATCCTTGGCAAGCCGTGGAATCTTACCACACTGGGCGTTTCCACCGCCGTGACGCTTGCGTTGTTGACATTCAGCATGTTCTACTTCCGCAAGACCGAGCGCCGCTTTGCTGATATCGCCTGATCCTTTTGCGGCTGGAACGGCCGTTCACATGTGTGGCACCGGTTTTCAACCGGTGAAGCCTAATAGCTGGTTGCCGGGAGCGAATCCCGAATGAGCAGACCGGAAATTCTTGTTGAAGGTATCTCTAAGCGTTACCGGATCGGCCTTGCGCCAGAGCGATACCCGACTTTTCGTGAAGCCATCGTCGGTGCGATTACGGCGCCGATACGCCGCTGGCGTCGACTGCGCGAGCATGGTAATGGTGACGACACCATCTGGGCCCTCAAGGATATCAGCTTCGAAGTTCAGCCCGGGGAGGTGGTGGGTATCATCGGGCGTAACGGGGCCGGTAAGTCCACGCTGCTGAAGATCCTCAGTCGGATCACCGAGCCCACCGAAGGACGGGCTGAGCTTTGCGGCCGCGTGGCCAGCCTGCTGGAGGTCGGCACAGGATTTCATCCCGAGCTGACCGGCCGCGAGAACATTTACCTCAATGGCGCCATCCTCGGCATGAAAAAAGCCGAAATTGACCGCAAATTCGACGAAATCGTCGCCTTCGCGGAGATCGAGAAGTTCCTGGATACCCCGGTCAAACGCTACAGCAGCGGGATGTACGTCCGCCTGGCCTTCGCCGTCGCGGCCCACCTTGAGCCGGAGGTACTGATCGTCGACGAGGTTCTGGCTGTCGGCGATGCTGCGTTCCAGAAACGCTGCCTGGGCAAGATGCATGACGTTGCGGCCGGCGAAGGCCGTACCGTCCTGTTTGTCAGCCACAATATGGGAGCGGTCCAGAACCTGTGCCAGCGCGTCATCTGGCTCAACGAAGGCAAGCTGGAGAGGGACGGTGACCCGGGCGAGGTGGTATCTCAATACCTGATGTGGGCGCAGAGCAATGTGACGGAATGCGTGTGGGACGACCCCGAAACGGCGCCGGGCAACGAGGAGGTACGGCTGCATCGTATCTGCGTGCACCCCGAGAACGGCTCACCGACCGATGAGATCATGATGCACACACCGTTTGTGATTGAGGTGGAGTACTGGAATCACGTTCCCGGGACCGACACGAGCATTACGCTGCATCTGGTCAACAACCACGGGATAATAATTTTCGGGACGGGCAGTTCGCCGAGCGATCCCACTCCGCTGAAGATGCCAGTCGGGCTGTATCGCAGCGTGTGCCATGTTCCGGGTAACCTGATGAACAACGGTGCGATCTCAGTATTGCTGCTCGCGGTGCGAAACCGCACGCAAGTGATTTACCGTTACGAGAACGTGTTGAGCTTCGAGGTTTTGGACTCGGTGGAAGGGCGCGGGGGTTATTACGGTCCGCGGGTTGGTGCGGTGCGACCGATGTTGCGGTGGAGCACAGACCGCGTGGACGGCCAAGGGAGAGTTCTGCCGTGACCGTGGGGAGCTTGAGCACGCTGGGCGCCACTGAGCACAGCCGCAATAGTGACCTGATCTTTGGTCGACACTGCCTCTTCATCGTGGGCGCTCCGCGCAGCGGTACGACGTGGCTTCAAATGATGATCGCCGCGCACCCAAACGTCTGCAGCACTGTGGAGCAAACGATCTTCCGCCAATACATCGCACCTTGGGTGGAGGCATACGAACGGGAAGCGGCCTGGATGAAGCGCGAAGGTTATGGCCACGGCCTGCCGTTTCTCTGGGATGAGCCTGATTTTTGCGGCTTCATCCGCGAGTTTATCGAGCGTGTCTACGCGCGGATACTGGCCACGAATCCTGAAGCGACACACATCCTCGACAAACATCCCGACAATTGTCATCACGTGGACCTAATCGACCGCATGGTGCCGGGCGCCCGGTTCATCCACATTATCCGCGATGGCAGGGATGTGGCGACGTCCATCATGGCAGCGAGCCGTGAGATGAACTTCGGACCGCCCAACATCCATGGGGCGGCCACTGTGTGGAAGGCGTGTCTCCAGGGTGCACGACAGGCATCGAAGTTCAAGGGCCGATATTTGGAAGTACGCTACGAGGACCTGAAGGCCTCGTGTTTTGATGTGATGAAGCCAGTGTTCGAGTTCTGTGGTTTGCCCACGACGGATGAGCAGGTCGCTGGAATCGTTCGCGAGTGTGAGTTCCAGAAGCTCAAGGAGCGCCGAGCGTCAGCGGCTGGAGACAACGAGGCACCGGAGGCCCACTACCGTAAGGGGAAGGTTGGAAGCTGGCAGGAGGAGCTTTCTCAATACGAAAGCTACCTCTTTGAGAAGCTAGCGGGCGCGCTCCTTCGTGAGCTGGGATACGCGGGTCCGTACTGGTGGGCACGGTCCAGATTAGAGCAGTCGACACTACCTACGCGATTTATGTTCCGTACCGTATTCCGGACGTTTCGCTCACTGCCCCGATGCGTTTACAGACATGTCCGCGACGGCATCAAGCGTCCAAACCCCTAATGACGGACAACGCGCACATCAGACCGGCTCGTAGAGACGTGATGGGTTATCTGCATCCTCTGTATGCAGCATCCCTGGCAGAGTTTGGTGCTCCTCGTCAGCTTCCTAAGTGTGGAGGATGGATTCTTGAGCGCACAATCCCTGGTCTCCCCTACCATGACGCCATGGGATGTTACCCGCTTTTTTGCTGCCGTGATTGGTCACAACTTCCTGAAGATTTGAAGACTTCGACCAACGAACATGTAAGCCTCACACTGGTAACGGATCCATTTGGAGTATTTGACGTTGCCACATTGCAGGACTGCTTTGATCTCGTGATTCGTTTTAAGGAACATTTTGTCACGGATCTTCATTTGTCCATGAACGAGATTGCGACCAAGTATCACCGCAAGAACGCCCGAAGAGCCCTGCGCGATGTGCAAGTGGAGAGATGTGAGGAGCCAAGGCAGTTCCTGGATGACTGGGTAGACCTCTATCGGGTTCTTTCGGAGCGGCATAACATCCGGGGAATACGTGCATTCTCCAGAGCAGCCTTTGCCATGCAACTCAGCATACCCGGTGTCGTCATGTTCCGGGCAATGTCACAAGGTATCATGGTCGGAGCCCATATCTGGTTTGTCCAGGACGAGGCGGCCTACAGTCATTTGTCCGCATACAGCCCAACCGGCTACGAACTTCGGGCTTCGTATGCGCTCTACTGGCGCGCCATCGAATATTTCCGTGAGCAGGGTCTTGTAGCTTGGCTGGACGGAGGCGCAGGCATTTCCAGGGACGGGACTGATAACCTGAGCCAGTTCAAGCAGGGCTGGTCGACCGCGACGCGGCCCGTCTGGCTCTGTGGCTGCATTCTCAACCGGGAGCGCTATGCGTACATAGTGAACGCTAAGGGGGTTTCCGAAACGACCTACTTTCCCGCCTACCGGCGCGGGGAATTCGCATAGGTACGGCTTGTCATTCGGTACGGCGCCATCCTGCACTGGCAACGGCATGGACCCGCTGTCGCCCACGCTCTTACCGCGTGGCCATTGCTTGGATCGCATTCCGCCGAACGAGCTCGATGCTGCCACCACCTGAGCGAGCGCAGACAGCTTCTCGATGTAGACGGACACGCGAGGCCGACGGAGCCCAGGCCCACAGTGCTACGACACCTTAAATTCCTGCTTCCCAGATTCCTGCGGGAGGACTACTCTCCATATAAGTGCCGCGTCTCCGCTAACCGTGAGAACTACGACCTGCGCGCGCGCAGAATTCACCTACAGAACATGCTGAAAACCTGGATCAATACGGGGCGAAATCCCTTCATAAAGCCGGTGGAATGTCGCGCATGCCTGTTTGACACACGGATTCCAAATATATATATCGGCCCCCACGGCCTATGCAACATGTGTATGGCGTACCAACAGAATTTCCGGCAGGAAGTCCTATCTGCCGAGCTAGCGACCTTCTTGAATACCTCGAGAGAGGAAGGTAGCGCACTGGATGCCGTGGTTGCGTTTTCCGGTGGGAAGGATAGCACGGTATCCCTTCTGCTAGCCCGCAAGAAATTCGGCCTCAATGTGGTCGCAGTACTGGTCGACAATGGCTTCATACCCGAATCAGTCATCGAAAACGGCAGGGCCTTCTGTAACAGAATGGGGACCGAGCTTGTCATTGTAAGGATAGCGTTCGCCCAACATCTCAAAGATATGATGGATGATGATTTCAGAAGCAGCTACCCATGCTATAAATGCACTGAAATGTTCCATGAGGAACTTCGCAAGTATTGTGTGCGCAATCGTGTCAACCGGGTTATCTTGGGGCGCAATTGGTGGCGATGGCTTGAACCCGAGGTGCGTTGCGTCCGATGGGTAAGGGACAAGGATAGCGGGCTCAATATCCAGTTTCTTTCCTTGCCGTTTGCGTTACAGTTAGATGAGAATTCCGTTAGGAGCATGCTAAAAGAGGTAGGATGGTCACCGGTTAAGATCCATGGAAACAGCACGAACTGTTTAATCCCCGGCCTAGTTGAGTACACCCTATATAAACGACTGGGCTACCATCCCGAACTAAATCTGCTTAGTAGGGAGGTGATCGCGGGCTATTTGGAAAAGGAAAGGGCGAAAGAGGAGCTTGGGGACGTGATTGATTCGACAGCAACTCTGCGGCGCCTCGTCGATGAGAAGCTGGCGAAGCCAGCCGGAGCAGGCGAGTGTGGTGATCGCAGCGAGGGTATAGGGGTGGCAACAGATTGAATGTGTTTAGACAGTGGGGTAGTGGAGGTAAACGGGTAAGGGACCGGTGTGTATGAAGGATTGGAAGGAGTTCTTTGAGGTCTATCCGACTGGTGCGCGCGCCGACCACCCATACAAGCAGGTCGGGAAGTCGGTAAACGGCAGACCCATATCGCGCGCGCAATTCCGTGCAGTGATCTCGGACGTGGAGCGGTTACTGGGCCTGAACCGTGACGATGTGGTGCTCGATTTATGCTGTGGCAATGGTGTGATCACGAGTGAGCTGGCCGTGCGATGTAGGCGTGTGGTGGGTGTCGACTTCTCGAATGTTCTAATGGAGCAAGCTAGGAGAACCAACACCAGATCTAACATCGAATACGTGGAAATGGATGTGCAGGAGCTCAGCAGCAAGACGCTCAAGCACGCGGAATCATTTGACAAGATATTGATGTATGATGCTCTCGCTTACTTCACGGACCATGAGTTTGGGCGAATCCTGCGAGGGATCATGAGCATGTGCAAGCCTGACTGTACGATCCTGCTTGGGTGCGTGCCTGACAAGGCGAGGAAATGGATGTTCTTCACTACCTTAAGGCAACGCATAGAT
>JBARRC010000293.1:0-6762 GCA_049644045.1 Phycisphaerae bacterium | reverse complement strand
CTCAAAGCCGGCGCGGTATTCGTCATGGTCAATCACACGACCAAAGACAAGAAGTTGGCCTACATTATGAACGATTGTGGGGTCCGGGCTCTGATCGCTCAGACGAGCGTCGCGCCGGTGGTCGCCCGCACCATGCCGGATACTCCGTCTCTTACGAAGGTCGTCTGGACGTCCCCGCCAACCGGAGATGCGCCGTCCGGGCGTACTTTTCCCGAACTCTTCAGCGAGACACCGGTTCGCCCGCCCGATCCGAGTCTGATCGACCTGGACCTTTGTATGATCGTTTACACGTCTGGGACGACCGGTCACCCAAAAGGTGTCATGCTCACGCACCAGAACGTGGTCAGCACGGCCCGGTCGATCTCGACATATCTCGAGAACACCGCGGACGATGTGGTCTGCTGCGTGTTGCCGCTCACATTCAGCTATGGCCTCTACCAGATGTTTGTGATGGCGCTGGTCGGCTATACGCTACTCGTCGAGAGTTCCTTCGCCTATCCGGTCGATGTCTTGCGTCGCATGGAGAAACATCGCGTTACCGGGTTTCCGGGCGTGCCCGGCATGTTCGCGACCATGCTGCAAGTGGTTCCATCATGCAACCTTGACCTCAGCTCGTTGCGCTACGTGACAAACGCCGCCGGGCCGATGTCTGCAATACATATCCAACAGATTCTCGAGCTGTTTCCCGGTATTCGCTTCTTCTCCATGCACGGACAGACCGAGTGCGCGCGCACGTGCTACATGGAAGGTGATCGGCTGCTGCAAAAGCCAAGCTCGATCGGCAAGGCCATGCCCAACACGGAACTGTACATCGTGGACGAGGAAGGCCGGCATGTGGCACCGAACGTCGTCGGCGAACTGGTCGTGCGTGGGGCCAATGTCATGCGCGGCTACTGGAATATGCCGGAAGCCACGGCGAAGAAACTACGGGAAGGTCCCATTCCCGGTGAAAAAGTACTCTACACCGGTGACCTGTTCCGGATGGACGAAGACGGCGATCTTTACTTCGTCAGCCGGACGGATGATATCATCAAGTGCAAGGGGGAGAAGGTCAGTCCCAAGGAGGTCGAGGACATCCTGTACGAAATGTCTCAGATCGCCGAAGTGGGCGTGGTCGGTGTAGCTGATCCCATTGACGGCCAGGCGATCAAGGCGTGCGTGGTCCCATCCAACAGCCACGTGCTTACCGAGCAACAGATTCGTCAGCACTGTCGTGCCCGGCTGGAAAGCCGCATGATCCCCAAATACGTCGAGATCCGCACTTCACTACCAAAGACCGATTCGGGCAAGATCAGTCGAAAAGATTTGTAGGCATTCGCACCACACAAGTCTCTCCATGATGGATAATAGGAGTATTATCGAACTGTTGTGGGGCAGCAGTCAGAGGTTCCCCGACAAACGGTACCTTACCGATGGAAACCGGGTCCTCAGCTACGGGCAGTTCTGGGAGCGAACGGAACGACTGGCAACATATCTTGCTGATCAGGCCGACCCCGGCGGCAGAATACTCATTGTTTCCGGAAACAACCACCGATACATCTTGACCTATTTCGCCTCTCTCTACGCCCGTCACGTGACTGTGGAGGCAAGTCCCCATGAATCTCGGGACACCCTGCGAGAGATTGCAGCCGAGACGTCGCCCTGGGCAATCTGTACGGACGTACCCGGCCTTGCCGATGAACTGAATCTACGTAATGTGGATGTTGACGCCTGGATCGAGAGAACGAGCGCGGGCCTCGAGATTGGCGATCAGATTGCTGCTACGGTCCCGTCGGATCTTGCTTCGATCGTTTATACCTCGGGCACCACAGGTCGGCCGAAAGGAGTGATGCTCTCTCACGGAAACTTCCTCGCGGTGACCAGTGCGATTGTGGACTATCTGAGGATCTCTACTGAAGACCACTATCTTCTGGGCTTACCGCTGTATCACACCTATGGCAAGAGCATCTTGCTTACCACCACTCAGGTAAGTGGAGCAGTTTACCTGTTTGAGGATTTTGCCAATCTGCCTGCTTTTCTGAGAACACTGTCCGAGGAGAGAATCACGGTATTCAGCGGCGTGCCATTTCATATCAACATGCTGCTTCGCTGGGGACGTCTCGAACAATGCGACTTGGGAAGTCTTAAAAGGGTGACTGTCTCCGGTGCAGCGCTTGATCCGGACCGGATCACCGAGTTTCGGGCAATCTTGCCGCAGGTTGAGTTCTTCTTTATGTATGGGCTCACCGAATCCTGCACACGGGCGTTTTATCTGCCACCGGCTGACATTGAACGAAAACGCGGTTCGGTGGGCGTACCCATCAAGGGCGTCAAGGCCGCAATCCGGGACGAAGACGGCAACGAGCTGCGCCCTGGAGTGGAAGGGGATATTCATCTCGCCGGGCCTAACATCATGCAAGGGTATTATGCCGCCCCCGAGCTTACCGAGAGCACACTGAAGGATGGCTGGCTCTGGACGGGTGATGTGGGTTACCTGGATGAGGAAGGTTATCTGTATATCACCGGCCGGAAGAAGGAGATTATAAACTGTGCCGGCGAGCGGATCAGTGCACGTGAGATCGAGGAGGTCCTGGAGGCGCACCCGAACATTGTCGAAGCAGCCGTGATTGGAGTGCCTGATCCGATACTGGGAGAAAGTGTTTGTGCGGTCGTGGTGGAGAGGGAGAAAAGTCGGGAGAATGAGGAGCTTCGCGCCTGGTGCGTTGATCGTCTTTCACACCATAAGGTGCCGCGAAGTTATCGCTTCGTCGACGAGCTTCCGAGGACACCTTCGGGAAAGATCAAGAAACCCCTACTGGCGAAAACGGCGTAGCGGTCAGGAAGGAGTGGCGTCTAATGAAATCTGAGCACGAGCATACCATTCGGGGCTATCTGAAAAGCCGATTTCGCAGTTACCGCGATGACATCTCGATCGATGACAGCCTGAAAGGGGTTGTCGACTCGATCGGGCAGTTTGAGGTAGTGGAGTTTCTGGAGACGAGGTTCGATTTCAGAATTCCCAACGAGGAGTTTCACCCGGACCGCTTCTCGACCATCGCGCGTATAGGCGATATTATCGAGCAGTTTGCCAAGACCTGAGCACAATCGTGGCCTGTCGTGCCGTCTGAGCATATCATTGCTTTTTGAGCATGAACTGTCCTAACAGCCTGAAGAACGATTGGTGGGCGGACCTTTACAGAAGAGCTTATGCGGGCACGCAAGATCTTCTGGAAGGGCTGTATCAAAAGGCGGATCGAGTTCGTCTGGGCCGACTGGGTGGCGGGGAGGTTTTTCAGGCAGTTTTCTTGAATGTGTGCCTGTGCGTACCCTACGTTGTCTTCGATCGGTACCGGTGCCGAATTGTTTATCAGATTCAGAAGGTGCTGGACCTGGGCGAGGCGCATCTTCCGGATCTCTCCGGCTCGATTCATCTTTCCCGGCTTTACCCGATTGCCCATGCCGTTTTTCTGATCTCGCTTTTCGTCCCACGCTCGAAACTGCCGGTCGTACTGGCCTGCGCGGTTCTCGGGTTTGGGATTGCCGGGCGCTTGTTTGACCCGCTTACGGGGGTGGTGCTTTTTCTATTCCTTTCCGGCGTTTACGCAATCATCAAGGGACAATGGGGAGGACGACCCTGGAAACTGGCGGCCATTGTGGTCGTCTATATTCTGTTTATGAATGCGTGCCAGCTTCTGGGTGACCTGCCCGACGGAGCCGCCTGGCCGCTCTCCGATGAGCCGGCACTTGTCGGCATCTCGCGGTTTGCCCCGGGCTTCATCCCCATGCTGTGGTACGTCTGCTACGACGTTGGCGCGGGTAAGCTTCGCTATGTGACCCATAATTATTACCTTTTCTGCCGGCTCTTCCTGGCTCCGGTGTTTCCTGCAAAGGACATGTTCATTGCCTGGGACGAGCGACGACACTGGCAGTGGCGCGGGCTCTTCACACTGGGCACGGCACTGGTGGCGCTTGGACTCGGTCGGTTTTTAAGGAAGTACCTGGAGGCACACGATCCTGCGTGGCACTTGTCGTCGGGGCCGAAGTTGATCTGGTATTCCTATTGTAATTATCTATCGCTATGCTTTGGCCTGGTGGCCAGGTTCAACATGTTCGTCGGGTGGGCGCGCATGTTCGGCGTTCCGATCAAGAATGCGTTCAACTTCTGGCTGCTCGCCCGCACGCCCAACGAGCGCTGGCAGCGATGGAACATCCTTTTCCGGGAGTGGATCATTACCTACGTCTTCTATCCGATGATGCGAGCGAAAAGGGGACTGTTCATTTCGATTATGGCCACGCTGCTAATGTCCGGGGTCATTCACTTCGTTGGGTATTTGACGCCCGACCGGTTGGATCCGTCGAAGGCTGCGAGGACACTGTTTTACTGGGTCGTTAACGGTCTGGCGATCTACGTGGTGATCGTGTTTCCCCGAAAGTTCCCGGACATCATGGATCGCCTGAGGGTGAGGGAAAGTGTACTATGGTCACTTTTCGGTATACTGGTGACGTGGTCGCTTTACTCGACGTTGTTTGTACTTCGCGACAAGTGTATGACTCCAGCCGAAATGTGGAGCTACTTTCAACGACTGGTTTAGGAATGGATGATGTGCGGCATTGCCGGCATTTTAGTTGAGCCACAGTCAGGTCCTGTTTCCCTGGAAGAACTGCGGTGCATGGTGGCCATCCAGCGCCATCGTGGGCCGGACGGGTATGGCCTCTATCGGGACGAGCATGTGGGCCTCGCGCACGCCCGACTGAGCATCATCGACCTGGCCGGCGGGGCGCAGCCGATCCACAACGAGGACGGATCGGTGTGGGTGACCTACAACGGCGAGATCTTCAATTATCTGGAACTGCGCAGGGAGCTTCAGGATCGCGGACACCGCTTCTACACCCGCACCGACACGGAGGTGATCGTCCACAGCTACGAGGAATACGGGGAGCAGGCTTGGCGCAAGTTCAACGGTCAATTCGCCTTCGCCCTATGGGATCGACGTGAGCGGCGACTGTGGCTCGTACGCGACCGTGTGGGCATTCTGCCGCTCCATTACACGACGGTTGGGGGCCGCCTGCTCTTCGCTTCGGAAGCGAAATCCCTGTTTGCCAGCGGCCATGTTGAACCGCGCTTTGACGGCGCGGGTCTCGTGCAGGTTTTCACGCGTTGGTCCACGCCGGCTCCGTCGACAGTGTTCGCCGGCATACGCAGCGTCCCACTGGGAACGGCGATTTGCTTCGATCAGCACCTGCGCGAGCGAAGCGAATGCTACTGGAGACCCAATCTTGCGGAGGACGAGAGGCTTAGCGGGATCAGCCCGGATGAGGCGGAAGAAGCACTGGCCCAGCACCTCACCAAGGCCATCCGGTTACGCCTCCGGGCCGATGTGCCGGTAGGAGCTTATCTGAGCGGCGGGCTGGACTCCTCGGTGATCGCCCGGTTTATCCGGCAGGCGGACAGCAGCCCGTTGCAGACCTTCGCCGTACGCTTCGAGGATCCCGCCTTCGACGAGACGGTGCAGCAGCGGCGCATGGCCGGACTGCTGGGTACCGAGCACCACGAGATCATGTGCGGGGCCGAACAGATTCGTGACGCGCTGCCGGCAGTCATCTGGCACTGTGAAACGCCGCTGCTGCGGACAGCACCGGCCCCGTTGTTCCTCCTGTCGGGGCTGGTTCGCGACAACGGGATGAAGGTCGTCCTGACGGGGGAGGGGGCGGATGAACTGCTGGCCGGGTATCACGTTTTCAAGGAGGACAAGGTCCGGCGTTTCTGGGCGAGGCAGCCGGAGTCGCAGGTTCGCCCGTGGCTGCTCTCCCAACTGTATCCGTATCTTGGCAAGGGTCAGCAGCAGACAAAGCTGTGGCAGCAGTTCTTCCGTCTTGGACTGACCGAGCTGGAACATCCCTTCTACTCGCACCGGGTGCGGTGGAACAACACCGGTTGGACCGCGCGCTTCCTGGCACCGGATCTTCGCGACGGACTCGATCCGGCGCGGTTGGAGGCGGACCTGGAACAGTCGCTGCCGGACGGTTGGCGTAGTTGGCAGCCGCTGGCACGGGCGCAGGCCATCGAAATGGACACGTTCCTTAGTTCATACCTGTTGTGCAGTCAGGGCGATCGGGTGGCCATGTCCCACAGCGTCGAAGTGCGCTATCCGTTCTTGGACCCGGAGGTCGTCGATTTCTGCTGTCGCCTGCCGCGACGGCTGAAGCTTCGGGGGCTTCGAGACAAGGTGATCCTCCGGACACTGGCGAGCCGCCACCTGCCACGCGATATCTGGGAGCGCCCCAAGCAGCCTTACCGCGCGCCGATGACTCGCGCGCTGTTCGGCGGGCGGGCGAGCGACTACGTTGATGAGCTACTGTCGCCGGGCTGTCTTGAGAAGTTCGGGTTGGTGGAAACGCGCGCGACCGGAAGGCTTGTCGAAAAAGCCCGGGCAAAAGAGGGACAGATGTCGGGGGAGCGCGAAGAGATGGCCGTGGTCGGAATCCTCACGCTTCAACTGCTGGCCCATCTATACCTGGAGCGTTTTGCCGAGCGGGCCACCGAACGTCGAGCGGCGCTGGACCAGGTCGAGGCTACGGTCCTTGAGGATCAGCTCTGTGATGCGACCCAGTAGCAGCCCGCGGTCCAAAGTATGTGGGACAGGCTTTCCAGCCTGTCGAGCAGGCTCTTCGGGGTCCGTGACAGTTTAGGCGGACGTGTTTTGGCGTGTAGGCAGTCCCGGAGGGACGGAAGAAAGTAGCCCAGGGCGTAAGCCCTGGGATGTGAGGGCACCTGTGAACGGA
>JBARRC010000292.1:0-4363 GCA_049644045.1 Phycisphaerae bacterium | reverse complement strand
CTGTCCGGTAGCCTTGGCGACACCGAAATCGATCACCTTGGGCATCGACTTGCCGTCCGTGAACGCCACGAGGATGTTGCTGGGTTTGATGTCCCGGTGGATGATGCCCTTCTGGTGGGCGTGCTGGACGGCCTCGCAAACATCCATGAACAGATTGAGTCGGTCCTCGATGCCGAGTTTGTGACGGTCGCAGTGCTCGGTGATGGGGACGCCGGCCACGTGCTCCATGACGAAGTAGGGCCGACCCTGCTCAGTCGTCCCGGCGTCGAAGACCTTGGCCACCCCCGGATGGTTCATCATGGCCAGGGCCTGCCGCTCGGTCTCGAAGCGGGCGATGACCTGCTTGGTGTCCATGCCCAACCTGATGATCTTCAGCGCCACGTGGCGGCGGATTGGTTCCGTCTGCTCGGCGAGGTACACGACGCCCATGCCGCCTTCGCCGAGGGTTTCGAGGATCTTGAACGGGCCGACGCGTTCGGAGCTTGAATCCCCGCTGGGGCTGCGATCAAGCGACCGGGTCTTGATGTCTGGAGGATCGGTGCTCATACGTTTCTCCCGCTATGGCCGCGGTTCGTAGGCCGAAAGGTGCTGCTTATTGTCGTGGCTCGTCGGGCAATTGGCAAACTTGGCGCGCAGCTTTCGGCCCGGCGTCGCCGACAGGCCGGACAGGCGATAGGTTGGGGAATGTACTCCATGGCGAAGAAGGGTACGGCTTCGGTAATTCCCACTCCCTCATGGTCGCGGCTCGGATCGGGCTGGTGGGTACCGGCCTCGTACACCTGGGCGATCCCGGGATGCCGCAGCCTCGCGAGGATCTGCGATTCATACTCGAACCGCCGCATCGCCGAGCGTGAGGCCACGCCGTGCTTGAGCACCTTGACGGCTACGGTCCGGCGAGGATGTTCCTGGACCGCTTCATAGACCGTGCCCATCCCGCCGGAGCGGCTTTGCATATCGTTTGTCCGCGCCATTTCCCGTGACGGCCCACCGGGCTTCAACAGCAGCGGCGATTACAGGCTGGCAAAGCAATCGAATTGGCTATATGTTGCGTCAGTTGACCGACCAGAAAGTCGGTCCCACAGGTTTTGTTGGACGATCTCAGGCAATACCGGCCTTTGGGGTTTCCGTGAATCCGCGCGGGTTCCAAGCCCGTGGTTCGCAAATGTCTTACACGAGTGCGCAATCGGCACAGCGTTGGCGTGTGCATGTCCGTCCGCGGATGCCGCAGCTTGACGGCCATGGCCGCGAAGTCCTGGCGGACATCCGGCAGGTCGGGCTCGAACATGTGGAAGGCGTACGATCAAGTCGTATCTACTTCCTGGCAGGCAGCCTTGACGAGTCTCAGGTTCGGTTGATTGCTGAGAAGCTGCTCACTGACCCGGTCACGGAGGTCTATGAGTACCGGGAGGGTTTCTCGGAGCAAAACGGCGGCGATCCAGCCATCGAAGTCCACACGCTGCCGGGTGTTATGAACCCCGTGGCTTTAAGCACCCTTGAGGCGGCGCGACGGCTGCTTCAGGCGTCAGGGGCCGAGGGGGCAAGCATTCAAGAGGTACAAACCGCGCGGCGATACGAAATCATCGGAGCGAGGAGCGCTGCGGAGCTTGACCAGATTGCCGCGAAGGTCTTGGCCAATGAGTGCATCGAGACCTCGTACATCGACGGATTGGGGCGAAGCGATTCGATCCCCGATGAGTTTCCGGCGCCGCCGACACATCCGTTCGAACGGCGGTGTATTGCCATCCTCGACCTCAGCGATGATGAGCTTGTGCGCCTGTCGCGCGAGGCGCACCTGTTCCTGTCACTCAACGAGATGCGCGCGATCCAGGATCACTTCACCCGGCTCGGTCGTGAGCCCACGGACCTGGAACTCGAAACGCTCGCGCAAACCTGGTCCGAACACTGCGTACACAAGACACTCAAGAGTGCGATTGACTATCGCGGTGACGACTTTGGGCGTAAGGGCTACGTTGAGGTTCACTTCGACAACCTGTTGAAAGACACGATCGCAGCCGCCACTACGAAGCTCGATCGCGACTGGTGCCTCTCGGTGTTCGTCGACAACGCCGGGGTGATTGCCTTTGACGAGGAGTATGGCCTGGCGTTCAAGGTGGAGACGCACAACCATCCGTCGGCGATCGAGCCGTACGGCGGTGCAGCCACGGGCATCGGCGGGTGCATTCGCGACATCATGGGCTGCGGACTTGGTGCCAAACCCATTGCATCGACGGACGTGTTCTGCCTGGCGCCGCCCGGTTTCGATGCGGCGCGTTTGCCGAAAGACGTGCTCCATCCCCGCCGCATTCTCAAGGGCGTGGTCGGCGGCGTGCGCGACTACGGCAACCGGATGGGGATTCCGACCATAAACGGCGCCATCCACTTCGACGAGGGGTATCTTGCCAACCCGCTCGTCTTCTGCGGGTGCATCGGCCTGATCCCGCGCGACCGGATCGACAAAAAGCCGCGAACGGGCGATCGCATTGTCGTGGCGGGCGGGCGGACCGGTCGCGACGGCATCCATGGTGCCACATTCTCGTCAGCAGAGTTGACCGACACGCATGCGGGGGAGTTTTCCCACGCGGTCCAGATCGGGCACGCGATCGAAGAAAAGAAGCTCCTCGATGCACAGCTCCTTGCGCGTGACCATCCGGATGGCTGCCTCTATTCCGCTGTGACGGACTGCGGCGCAGGCGGGCTCAGCAGCGCGGTGGGAGAAATGGGCGCGAAGCTCGGGGCCGTCGTCGATCTCGAAGACGTTCCGCTCAAGTACAGCGGGCTCCGCTATGACGAAATCTGGATATCAGAGGCCCAGGAACGCATGGTCTTCGCCGTGCCGCCGGAGCAGCTTGACACCCTGCTTACCGTGTTCGCTCAAGAAGAGGTCGAAGCCACGGTCATCGGAACGTTTACCGACGACGGTGTTCTTCGGGTTCGTTATCAGGGTGAGACCGTCGGCGAACTACCTATGGGATTCCTGCACGAAGGGGTTCCCAGCAGGACACTGACTGCCAGTTGGCACGGCGAATCGGCGGATCGCACGCGACCGCCAGGCGCTGCCGGTGCTGAGGACGGAACTACACCCGACGACCGTCTCCTTCAGGCGCTGAGTAATCCGAACACCGCTTCCAAGGAATGGGTCATCCGGCAATACGATCATGAGGTGCAGGGTCGCAGTGTGATTAAGCCGCTGGTGGGTCCGGGCTTCGGCCCGTCGGATGCGGCGGTTTTGCGGCCACGATACGAAAGCCATCGGGGAATAGCTGTCGGCTGCGGACTGTGTCCCGAGCTAAGCGACGTCGATCCATACTGGATGGCCGTCGTTGCGGTCGACGAGGCATTGCGTAACGTCATCTGTGTCGGCGCGAATCCGAACCACACCGCGATTCTGGATAATTTCTGCTGGCCAAAGGTTGACACGGAGGAGTCACTCGGTGCGTTGGTGCGTGCCTGCCGCGGCGCGGCTGATGCAGCCACGGCGTACGGATTACCCTTCATCTCCGGTAAGGATTCGCTCAACAACGAGTTCTCGATGAGCACGGAGGAGGCGAAGCGGACGGGTCTGCCCGAGCAAATCGCCATCCCCTACACGCTGCTGATCAGCGCGATGGGCATCATCGACGACGTGCGCCGATGTATTTCCATGGACCTGAAAGAGATCGGCAATTGTCTTGTTATCGCATCAGCTCCGGTCGACCGGATAGGACTCGAATCCGCACGGGCAATGCACCATCGTGTGTCCGAGCTGATCCGAACCGGCAAAGTCCGGGCGGCGCATGATGTAAGCGATGGAGGATTGGCCGTTGCAATCGCCGAAATGTGCATCGCATCGAGCCTGGGGGCGGCGGTCGAGGGAGTGCCACTGGCTGCTTGCAGCCAGTGCGCCAACCGTCAGGGCGACACACTGGACGATTCCCTCTTCAAACCGGCTGCAACTACCTATGTCCTGGAGATGACCGAAGCGGATGCGAGGGATTCCGGCCTTCCGGTCATCGGTCACGTCGAACGAGACCCACGACTCCGAATCGGCGGTGACGGCATCGAACCGATCGACCTGGTCGTGAATGATCTTGCGAACGCCTGGCGGTCGCCTTTGGTTCAGGGGGGAGGTCGATAGCCGTGGCTGATGTACGCGTCCTGGTTTTGCGAGCAGCCGGTATCAACTGCGACGAGGAGGTGATGCACTGCTGGCGACTTGCAGGTGCCAAACCAACGCTCATGCACATCAATCGCGTTGCCGAGAAACCCTCGATCCTCGACGAATACAGCCTCGTCACCATCCCCGGCGGATTCAGCTACGGCGACGACATCGCAGCCGGCCAGATTCTCGCCCAGAGGATTCTCCACGAGCTTGAGGAGCCGCTAC
>JBARRC010000291.1:0-1795 GCA_049644045.1 Phycisphaerae bacterium | reverse complement strand
GGGCCATACCGTGTGCTCGGGAAGACCGGCACGGCCAAACTTCTCCGCGCGGATCGAAGCGGTTACGAGTCGAATGCGTATCTGGGAGTGTTTGTCGGCGCCGCGCCGGTGGCTGATCCGCGGGTTATCGCGCTTACGATGATCCGCCGGCCGAACCCTGGAATCGGCTATTACGGGGGGACGGTAGCCGCACCCGTGGTTGGTGAGATTCTTGCGAAAACACTGGCGTATCTGGAGGTGTTGCCAGAGGAGTCGCTGACCCTCACGGGTCTGTGAAATTTGGCTACGTGTTTAGCATGGGTGGCATGGGTTATTGACTGTGACGGGCCTGTGAAAACTTAAGACTTCACAGAGCATGTGGGACAGACTTTCCAGTCTGTCAGGAAGCCTTGACAGCCTGGAACAGACCGACTGGAAAGTCGGTCCCACATACATGAGTCGGTTCCACAGGCGGATGACAAAGCGGTGAAATGCGTTAGAATTCGGTTCTCAGGATGAATAAGCCAAAGCAATTCGTGGCCGATCGTGACTGGATACTTCCGGAGTTGTTCACTTGCGCCGGCGTGCGGACGGTAAAGGGAAGCGCGGTTCCGAATGTCACGATCACGTCGCTAGCCGACGATTCGCGATGCGTGCGTCCGGGAAGCTGCTACGTGGCGATCCGGGGCCAAGGCGTTGACGGGCACGATTTCATTGAGACCGCCGTCGCGGCGGGCGCCGGTGCGATCGTGGCAGAGCGCGACGGCCCTGGGCTGGAGGGGACCGTTCGTGTGTTGGTGGATGATACGCGCGAAGCTGTGGCAAAGCTGGCGGCCGCTTACTACGGTCTGCGCGGCGGCCCGGTTCGCTCCCCACGTGTGATCGGTATTACAGGTACCAACGGCAAGACGACCGCCGCATGGCTTATTCGCTCGATTCTGAGTGAGGCGGGACACGCCACGGCACTGATTGGCACGATTGAGTATGACTTGATTGCCGAGCGTTTGGACGCTCCGCTGACCACGCCCGGACCGCTGGATCTTTGTCGTCACCTCGCGGCCGCTCGCGATGCCGGCGCGGCCTGCGCCGTGGTGGAGGTCTCGTCACACGCATTGGATCAACGGCGCTGCGATGGGCTCTTGTTTGCCGCCGGTGTTTTCCTGAATCTGTCCGGCGATCATCTCGACTATCACGGGACGATGGAATCGTACGCTAAGGCCAAGCGCCGCTTGTTCGAACTGCTCGACGTCGAGGCCGTCGCCGTGGTCAATCGCGATGATGCAATGGGCAGGACACTTGCGAAAGACTTGAACGTGCCGGTTGTATCGTTTGGCTTGAACACACCGGGCGCGGACGTTCGTGCGACGATCCAGGCGATGAACCGGCGAGGAAGCGAGTTTGTGCTGCACGGTCGTTCGTTCGAGACAGCCGTGCAACTGCCGCTTGTGGGGCATCATAATGTGCAAAATGCGCTGGCCGCGGCGGCGACGGCTGAAGCGGTCGGTATTGCGCCCGACGCGATCCGTGCAGGGCTTGAGAGTGTCACCAACGTGCCAGGTCGCTTGCAGCGTGTCGAGCCGCAAGGCCGGCCGTTTTCCGTGTTGGTGGACTACGCCCACACGGATGGCGCGTTGGACAATGCGCTGCAGGCACTTCGACCGTTGACTCATGAAAGGCTCATCTGCGTTTTCGGCTGTGGCGGCGATCGCGATCGGAGCAAGCGGCCGCGGATGGCGGCCGTGGTCGGTCGGTTCGCCGACGTCGCCTACGTCACCCGCGACAACCCTCGTACGGCGGACCCGTGGCGAATTATCGA
>JBARRC010000290.1:0-5732 GCA_049644045.1 Phycisphaerae bacterium | reverse complement strand
CAATGGCGCCCGCTTTCTTCATGATGGGTTCCCAGTCGGGGGTGGTCATCCTGGTGACTAGGACCTGTCCCTCCTCGAAGGTGTCGATCTGGCTTATGTCCTTCAACATCGTCGCCGCACCGTGCCCGATCTTCATGCCGACAGGTCTCCCCCGGGTCAGGATTTCGAAATCCTCCTTTTTATCCACGAAGTAGTAGCGCTGGTAGGAGATTCTGCGAGAGTGGACCGTCTCCGGCCGGGCCTGCAGGATGAAGAGCTCCGCCGTTTCGCCGTCCTGAGCCCACTCGATGTCCATGTAGAGGCGGCGGCCGTACTTCTTGCTATAATGATCCTCGATGGCCAACGCCTGCGCCGCCAGATTCGTATACTCGACATCAGCCAGGAGCTTCAGCGGATTCTGAATCACTCTCAGCGAGTGGCGAAGCACATATACCTCATCGGGCTTGACCTCGCCCTGGACAATGGCCTCGCCCAACCCCTTGTGTGGTGTAATCAGGATCAGGTTCTCGTTGCCCGTCTCAGTGTCGATGGTGAACATGACGCCGCTGACCCCGTGCCAGTCCGCCCGCACCATCTCCTGAATGCCCACCGACAAAGCCACGTCGTCCTCGGGAAACCCGACCTGATGGCGGTACGACATCGCGCGGGCCGTGTATAGAGACGAGAGACATCTCTTGATCTTGTCGAGGAGGCTGGGGAAGCTTGAGACATTCAGGAAAGTGTCCTGCTGCCCGGCGAAGCTGGCCTCGGGTAAATCCTCGGCCGTGGCCGAAGAACGGACGGCCACATTGCGGGTCGAGTCAAGATTATTGAATGCCTCGCGGACCGCCTCCTCGAATGCTCTGTCGAATTCCTGGCTTTCCACGAGCGAACGAATCTCTCGTGAGGTTTTATTGAGCAGAGCCACGTCACGGTACCCGTCGGCCTGGAGCTTGGCGACCTGATCGGCGATCGGCCCCCGCAGTGGCTCAACGAAGTCCTTGAATGCGTGTACGGTGATGGCAAAACCGTTCGGGACCTTGATCCCCTCAAGGTTGAACAACTCTCCCAGCGAGGCATTCTTGCCTCCGACCAGCGCGGTGTCGTCGGTGCCCAGATCCTCGAACCAGCGAATGAATGTGCTATCTGTGGACATCGCTAACTCCTCTCACTGTTGTGGCATGGCGCCGCCGAGTTACTCACAGTCGAGCCTCGCCTCGCACCTTCGGGCTGCTCCGCTTGTCTGTGACTAACCTCGAAGATGGTATCAGGTCGGGCCCTGCTCGACGTAAAGGGTTCCGCGTGCAGAGCACGCTCTACGTTGTTTGACAGACTCGAAAGTCTGTCCCACATGCTCTTTACCTGGCGGCCAGGAGTTCCTGCAATTTCGCTTCGGATTCGGCGCGGACCTTGTCGTGCAGGCTTTGGCCGTGAGAGTCCATGGTGACCACGCAGGGGAAGTCCTCAACGCGGATTTTCCAGAACGCTTCCGGTACACCGAAGTCGAGCTTGTAAACGTCGAGCACTTCCTTGCAGCATTCGGCGATCAGCGTAGCGGCTCCGCCGATAGCGTGTAAATAGACCGCGCCGTGCTCTTGACACCCCTTAAGTGTTTTGTCGCGCATGCCCCCCTTGCCGATTACGGCGCGCAGGCCGAAGTGCCCGATCACGTCAGCCTGATATGGCTCTTCGCGGATGCTGGTGGTGGGACCGGCTGCGACGAATTCATGCTTTCCGTCGTCACGCTTCTTCACGACGGGCCCGCAATGATAGATCACCGAGCCGTTGAGGCCCTTCTTGAGCACCTCGTACATCTCCTTCTCGGAGTCGGGACAAGTGCCCCTTATGAAGTTGTCGATCATGTATTTGTGCGCGGCGTCCCGACCGGTGAATATCACACCGGTCAGCAGCACCTGGTCGCCGACCTTAAGCGCACGAATCTGTTCTTCAGCGATGGGAACGGTGAGCTTGGCTGCCATAAGCGTGTCTCCAGGGTGGGCCGTGCCCACCATTGAAACTCGGTCCAGCGATCTATTCCGCTCCCTTACGGTCGCGGTTCGGTTCGTCCGCGCGGGCTTCAAGCCCGCGGCTCGCAATGTCCCCCAACTCCGCGCGGGCTAAAAGCCCGCGGCTCGCGCAATCATGGTGATTCGATCGCGACACTCCCATTCTTGATCGTCATGATCTTTCGCCGATCCGCCCAGCATACATACGCGATCGATACGAAGAAACAAGCCGGGAGCCGGTGCAGTTGGGCCATCTTGACCCCCAGCACCGTCGTCTTGCCGCCGAAGCCCATCGGGCCGATGCCCAGCTCGTTGATCTCACGATGCAGTTGCTTTTCCATCTTGTCGAACTCGGGGTCTGGGTTGTTATCGCCGAGAGGCCGGAAAAGCTGCTCCTTGGCCTTGATCATGCTCGTCCCCCGGTCCCCGCCGATGCCAACTCCGAGAATCCCCGGTGCGCATCCGAGCCCCTGTGCCTTGAAGGCGGCATCGAGGACGGCCTTGTGAACGCCCTTCATGTCGCGCGAGGCCGGGAACTCCGGCGAGGGGATGCTGTATTGAACCCCGCAGTTCTCCGAGCCGCCGCCCTTGAGCATCAGGGCGACCTTCAGATAATCGTTCTCCCACTCATCGAAGTGGATCGTGGGAAAGTCCACACCGGTGTTATCACCGGAGTTTTTCCCGGAGAGCGCTTCCATCGCGTTGGGTCGCAGATAGGTTCGCTCGGTGGCGATGCGGAGGGCACCTTTAATCTGCTCGCGGAGTTGTCGCTGCGACGTCCCCATCGGATACCAGACGTGGAAGATCGGCGTCCCGGTATCCTGGCAAATCGGGCGGGCCGTCTCGCGCGACATCTTGATGTTTTCGAGGATGGTCGTCAGCGCCCCCCGGGCCGCGGAGCCGTCCTCTTCCCGTTTGCATGCACCAATGAGCGCGTTCTCCACGTCGGGTGGCAGATCGGTTGAGGTCGACTTAATGAGTTCGACAAGATGCTCCGTGATATCTTGCATGAGAATACCTCGCGTGCACTGTTAATGGTCCGCACAGCGGACCCTATGAGCCCAAGACGTTCCGTTCAGCTTCGACGCTCTATTATGCGTCTGCACCGCACGTTGGCAACCATGGAATCGGGCAGCGCACCACGCAGGTTCCCCTCGCGGCTTGCGAGGGCTAAGATGCCCTGGCACCAGCCTTTTGCTGCGCAAGAACAGCACCACCGATAGGAGCTACATGATGGCCTCCGACACACGCATCGAAAAGGACAGCATGGGCGAGATGACCGTGCCGGCCACGGCCTACTGGGGTGCGCAAACCCAGCGGGCGGTCGAAAACTTCCCGATCAGCGGCTATCGCTTCGGCCGGCGCTTCATCCGAGCCCTGGGCCTGATCAAACAGTCTGCGGCCAGGGTCAACCGCGACCTGGGCAAGCTCGATCCGAAGCTCGCCGACCTGATCATCCAGGCCGCCCAGGAGGTCATTGACGGCAAGCTCGACGATCACTTCGTGCTCGATGTTTTCCAGACCGGCTCGGGCACCTCCACCAACATGAACGCCAACGAGGTCATCAGCAACCGGGCGATCGAGCTGGCCGGCGGGAAGATCGGCTCGCGTGACCCCATCCACCCCAACGATCACGTCAACATGGGGCAATCCTCCAACGACGTGATCCCCACGGCCATCCACGTGGCCGCCGCTGAGGCGATCAAGGACGATCTCGGCCCGTCACTGGAGCACCTTGCCCGAACGCTGGGTGAAAAAGCGAAGGCCTTCGACAAGATCGTCAAGATCGGCCGGACGCACCTGCAAGACGCCACGCCGGTGCGGCTCGGCCAGGAGTTCGGCGGGTATGAGCGGCAGGCGGAGCTTGGCCTTACGCGCGCAACGAAGGCCATCAAAGCCCTGCACGAGCTCCCCATCGGTGGCACGGCCGTCGGGACCGGCATCAACACGCACCCCGAGTTCGGCCGGCGGATGTGCGAGGCGCTAAGCCAGGCCACCGGCATCGGATTCATCGAGGCTGAGGATCACTTCGAGGCCCAGGCCGCCAAGGACGCCGTCTGCGAAGCGAGCGGGCAGATTAGGACGATCGCGGTGAGCCTGTCCAAGATCGCCAACGACATCCGCATGCTCGGCAGCGGGCCGCGATGTGGCATCGGTGAGATCAAGCTGCCGCCCACGCAGCCGGGCAGCAGCATCATGCCCGGCAAGGTCAACCCCGTCATGAGCGAGATGCTTATCCAGGTAGCCGCCCAGGTCATCGGCAGCGACGCGGCCATCACGATCGGTTGTCGAGACAGCCACTATGAACTCAACGTGATGATGGCGATGATCGCGCACAACTTGCTTGAATCGGTTCGCCTGCTGGGAACGGCTGCCCGCGTCTTTGCCGATCGCTGCGTGGCGGGCATCGAAGCCGATGTCGACCGCTGCAACGAGCTGGTCGAAGGGTCGCTGGCCATGTGCACCAGCCTGGCACCGATCATCGGCTACGACAAAACCGCCGCCATCGCCCAAGAGGCCTACACCACCGGTAAAACCATCCGGCAAGTGGCCAGGGAACAACAGGTGATGAGCGAGGCCGACCTCGACAAAGCCCTCGACCCGATGTCGATGACAAGACCTGGGTAGGGCAACAGCAGATGATCAAGCAAACGAGGTCTTATCCAACCTCAAGGAGAAAGTGAATGACTAATCGGCCAGAGACCGACCTGCCGCTGAGCGGGATTCGGGTTCTTGATCTTTCCAGAATTCTTGCGGGCCCCTATTGCACCATGATACTCGGCGACCAGGGGGCTGAGGTGATCAAGGTGGAGCGCCCCGGCGCGGGCGACGACACTCGCACATGGGGACCGCCTTTCGCCGGTGGCGAAAGCGCTTACTACCTCTGCTGCAACCGGAACAAGAAGTCGATCGCCATTGACCTGAAAAATCCCCGCGGAGTGGAGCTCGTCAGAGAGTTCGCCCGGGTCTGCGACGTTCTTGTCGAGAACTTTACGCCGGGACTGATGAAGCGATTCGGGTTGGACTACGAAACGCTTCGGGAGCTTAACCCCCGCTTGGTCTACTGCTCGATCAGCGCGTACGGGCAGGACGGCCCCTACCGCGACCGGCCCGGCTACGACATGGTTCTGTCAGCCGTCGGCGGACTCATGTGGATCACCGGTGAGCGAGACGGGGATCCCTGCAAGGTTGGCGTGGCCATCACTGACGTTGTCACAGGCGTCTATGCGTCGGGGGCGATCACGGCTTCCCTTCTCTGGCGGGAGCGCTCCGGTCGGGGGCAGTATATCGACTGTAGCCTCCTCGACGCCCAGGTCTCGGCCCTCGCCAACATCGCGAGCAATTACCTGGTCGCCGGTAAAGAGGCTAAGCGCTGGGGCACGGCGCACGAGTCGATCATTCCCTACCAGGTTTTCCGCACCAAGGATCGACCCATTGCCATCGCCGTGGCCAACCAGAAACTGTGGGTCAACTTCTGCAAGTTGATCGGTAAGGAGGAGTGGATAAAAGACCCGCGGTTCGAGTCCAATCCGAAGCGGGTTGAGAACCGCGAGCTGTTTCTACCGCTTGTGGCTGGTGTGATAGTTCAAAAGACCTGCGATGAGTGGGTGGAACTATTGGTGGAGGGGGCAATCCCCTGCGGCCCGGTCAATAACATGCAAAGCCTGTTCTCCGACCCGCAGGTTTTGCACAGGGACATGGTGGCCGAGGTGCCGCATCCGACAATTGGCACGCTCCGCCTTGGGG
>JBARRC010000289.1:0-14307 GCA_049644045.1 Phycisphaerae bacterium | reverse complement strand
ATCATCTCTGGCAGGCCGTTGCTGACAACAACAATCCGTCTCTTTCGGTCTAATGCCGTTGCCTCTCGCCCCGCGTGCAGGGACAGCCGATGGCCCGTTTCGCCATCAAGCAACTCAAATCGGCATACGGTGGGCGGCGCAGCGAACACAATGACACGACCCTGTTGACGGCAGTGACGTCGTTGGCGGCTGATTTCGGCTGAGATCGCGCAGTCCGTTATCGTTGCACTACTGTCCGGCGCCCGATCATCGTGCACAGCTTGGCAAGCGCTGCGAAGCGCGCGCTCAGCTCATGCCCTCCGGAGCCATCCCACGCCACACACGACGAACGAGTAGAGGTAAGTGCCCAAGAAGGCAGCGGCCACGAAAGGCGCGGGTAAGCTCCTTCTTCTTGGTGTCCACGGAAATGACCGGTTGGGCGGCACGCATCCCGATGCCACGCAGAGGAAGTTGCTATGAGACGAACAGCAATTCTGGTTCTCGCTTGTCTGTCCGTTGGAGCGGCGGCAGGTATTGCTGATAGGAACAGCGATCGCCGGTCCGATCCAGTCGAGATTCTGAGGAAGGCCGGCGCTGCGATCAAAACTGTGACGGCGGGGGCCACAAACCAACGACTCTCACGGCATCGGCCCGGTTCTCCTCGCCGAATATGCGATCATGATGCTTCGCGGCCAAGTGGAATAGCATGTCGGGCGGTCGAATCCCCGACTCGCAAGCCGAAAGGACTTCTCGGTCCGGCTCATCAGCTGCACGTCGCGGCTTCGCGACGGTACGCTGTGATGGATCGTAATACACGTTTGCCCTTGAGGACAGGGTGGACGACAATCGATAGTGTAGAAGGAAGCGCCCGGGGCGACCAAGCGTTCCCGGATTGGAGTATCGGAAGTAGAGATGGCACGGATCCTCATAGCCGACGATCAACCTGATGTACTCAAGGCGCTGCGTCTGCTGCTCAAACCTGAGGGCTATCAGATCAAAGAGGTTGGATCACCGACCGGCATCGTGGCTGAGCTGGAGTCTGACGAGTTCGACGCCCTGTTGATGGACCTGAACTACGCACGGGACACGACCTCCGGGCGCGAGGGGCTTGATTTGCTCCCGCGCATCACGGAACTGGATGGTGTTCTGCCGGTCATCGTAATGACAGCGTATGGCAGCGTTGAGGTCGCTGTCGAGGCCATGCGGCGGGGAGCGCGTGATTTCGTTGAGAAACCCTGGGACAACGAACGGCTTCTCTCTATCCTGCGGACGCAAGTCGAGCTTGCCCAAGCACTCCGAAAGGGGCAGCGACTTGAGGCTGCTCACCGTCTTCTGCGAGACGAGGGCCGACCGAAGCTGATCGCCGAGTCCAAGGAGATGCAGCCCGTTCTCCGCATGATCGCGAGTGTCGGCGCGTCCGAAGCCAACGTCCTGATCACCGGCGAAAACGGCACGGGAAAGAGCGTGATCGCCCATGCGCTGCATGCCATGTCGCCGCGTGCACCGAAGCCGATGGTGACGGTCAACGTACCGGGACTTTCCGAGGGCGTTTTTGAGAGCGAGGTGTTCGGCCACGTCAAAGGGGCATTCACGGATGCAAAAGCTGACCGCGTTGGCCGCTTTGAGATGGCGGATGGTGGGACGCTGTTTTTGGATGAGATCGCAAACATTCCCTTGAAGCTGCAGCCCAAGTTGCTTCGCGTGTTGGAGACCGGCGAGTTTGAGCGGGTTGGCTCGTCCAAGACGAGGCGATCGGACGTCCGTGTCTTGTCAGCCACGAACGCGGACCTCTACAAGGAGGTTGACGCCGGTCGATTCCGCCAGGACTTATTGTATCGGCTGAACACCGTCGAGATTACGCTCCCACCGCTGAGAGACCGTCGTGATGACGTTCCGCCATTGGCCATTCAGTTTTTGGGGAGTCACGCGCGGCGTTATCGAAAGAAAGTGACACGGTTTGACGCCAGGGCGATGCAGGTTCTCATGGACTATCCGTGGCCGGGGAACATTCGCGAACTGGACCACGTGGTCGAGCGCGGCGTTCTCATGGCCCAGGACGAGGTGATTCGGACTGACGATCTTGCATTGCGGGCGCTGCCTGAGACCGCACGTCGTCTGGAGGGTATGACGCTCGACGAAGTCGAGGCGGTGCTCATCAGGAAGGCGTTGGATCGGTACGACGGAAACGTAAAGGAAGCTGCAAAGGCGCTGGGCTTGAGTCGAAGCGGGTTGTATCGTCGCCTGAGCAAACACGGATTGGCTCGCGGTGAGTGAGATCGAGTCAGAATTTCGGACGGGGGGGGGCTTGTCGACTCGCCGGCGGCCAGTGCCTCGGCGCCGTCGGTTATCACTCGAACGCCGTGCTCTTGTGTTCGCCGTGCTCGCCGGATTTCCCGGAACGCTCGTAGCCCTCATTTTTCTTTTCGGAGCAGACTTCACTCCCAGGACGCAATGGACCCTCGCTCTGGTCATTGTGGCCTGTTGGTGGGGGTTCGCAGGTCTTGTCGTGCAGCGCGTCGTATATCCGCTTCGGACCGCGTCGAACATGCTCGCCGCGCTCCGCGAGGGCGATTTCTCGCTAAGGGCACGAGACGCGCGCATCGACGACGCGATGGGCGAGGTTTTTCTGGAGATTAACGAACTCAGCGAGACGCTCCGCGAGCAGCGTCTCGGCGCGCTGGAGGCGGCGGCGCTTCTTCAGAAGGTGATGGCGGAGATCGACGTGGCCGTCTTCACCTTCGACGCCAAGGACAAGCTGCGACTCGTGAATCAGTTCGGCGAACGCTTGCTCGGCGAACCGTCCGAGCGGCTGCTCGCCCATAGCGCCGGTGAGCTTAGGCTTGACGCGTGTCTTCATGGTGACAGTCCGCGCATCGTCGATCTGGCATTTCCGGGCGGAGCCGGGTTGTGGGAGGTTCGCCACAACGCGTTTCGGGCAGGTGGCCTGCCTCACCGGCTCCTTGTGCTTTCCGATCTGACCAGGCCGCTTCGTGAGGAAGAGCGGCAGGCATGGCAGCGTTTGATCCAGGTGCTACGGCATGAGATCAACAACTCGTTGGCGCCGATCGACTCGTTGGCTGGAAGCCTGGCCACGCTCCTTGGTCGCCAGCCACGGCCGTCGGATTGGGAGGCTGATCTGCGCGAGGGTCTTGAAGTCATCCAGGAACGCTCTAACGCGCTGAACCGTTTTATGAGCGCCTACAGTCGGCTGACGCGTCTGCCCAAGCCGCGCAACACCGATGTCGATGTCGGAACATGGATCCGTCGCGTAGTAGGTTTGGAGACTCGTAAGCAGGTGATTGTCCTGCCGGGTCCGGACCTTACGATTGAGGCCGATGGGGACCAGTTGGATCAAGTACTCATCAACCTGGTCCGCAACGCTGTCGACGCGACCATGGAAATGGAAGGCGACGTCCGCATCGGATGGAAAGCTGCAAAAGGTGACACGCCGTGGTTGACCGTCTGGGTTGACGATGAGGGCCCAGGCATAGCCACAACCGAGAACTTGTTTGTTCCCTTCTTCACGACCAAGCCCGGTGGTTCCGGCATCGGTCTGGCCTTGAGTCGGCAGATTGCCGAGGCTCATGGCGGACGCTTGGCCATCGAGAACCGCCAAGATGGCACAGGTTGTCGTGCCAGCCTGCGGCTCCCAATCAAGTAGTCCAGGACAAGCCTCACCTCGACCGGTAGAGTTCCGTGTCCGCTTTTGGGAATCGCGATCCCGTTTGCGAACACGACCGGCGTACAAGTCGGCCACATGAAGATACACAATCATACAGAAACTTCATTTCCACAATGACACGGCGGATCTGTCCCCCAAGCGAATATTGGCACGACTTCTGCAAATACAGGGACGGAGGAAAGTATATGGATATTCCCCGGCCATCCATGGCAAGACGTCGCAACATTCGTCGTGCGATCCTCGCGGTTGTCGCCCTGGTGGCGATCGTCGTCATCACAATGGGTCTGTCGCGCCTGGAGCCGGCTGCGCCGTCGGTCGAGCGTGAGACGGTCTGGCTCGACACCGTCAAGCGTGGGCCGATGCTTCGCGAAGTCCGCGGGACCGGGAATCTGGTGCCGGAAGTGATCTGGTGGATACCGGCTTCCACGGGGGGTCGCGTGGAGCGAATCCTGGTGTTGCCGGGAACGACGGTCGACGCGGACACCGTGCTGCTGGAGTTGAGCAATGCAGAGTTGGAGCTCGATGCGGTCGACGCGGAGTGGCGGCTGAAGTCCACCGAGGCCGAGCTGGACTCGTTAGAAGTCACGCTCCGTAACGAACTGCTGTCCCTGCAAGCTTCGGTCGCACGGATTGGGGCTGACTATCATGAGGCCCTGTTACGACAGGACATCGAGCAGGAGCTGTACGACGACGGTCTGATCTCCGAACGTAACCTGAAACTGGCACAGGTTCGCGTCGAGGAGCTGGCCAAGCTCAACGAAATCGAACAGAAGCGACTGGCGCTGAACGAAGCGTCGCAGGAAGCCCGGCTTGCAGCGCAACGCGCCAGGGTCGAACAGGCTCGCGCTCTGCACAATCTCAAGCGTGCCCAGGTTGAGTCGCTGAAAGTCACGGCGGGGACAGCAGGCGTACTCGAGCAAATGCCCATTGAGGTTGGCCAACGCGTGACCCCGGGCATGATCATGGCCAAGGTCACCGATCCGAAGTCGCTCAAGGCGGTCGTCAGAATTCCGGAGACGCAGGCTCGCGATGTGCTGCCCGGACAGGTGGCGTCGATCGATACGCGTACAGCCGTTGTGCCGGGACGCGTCATGCGAATCGATCCTGCGGTGACCGAGGGGACGGTGGCCGTCGATGTGGCTCTGGATGGGGAGCTTCCCAAGGGTGCACGCCCCGACTTGACGATCGTGGGAACCATCGAGATCGAACGCCTCGACGATGTCCTCTACGTCGGTAGACCTGTCTTCGGTCAGGCCCACAGCACGATCGGATTGTTCCGGCTTGCGGACGACGGCGTACATGCGATGCGGGCTCAGGTCCAAGTGGGGCGTACGTCAGTCAACACTATCGAGATCATAAAGGGACTCGACGTCGGTGATCGCGTCATCCTCTCGGATATGTCCCGTTGGGATGCCGTGGATCGCGTTCGTCTGAAGTGAAAATGCCAACGTTGGGACATAACTTTTTTGTTCTTCGTCCAGGGATAACGTGTGACAGGTGGAACAGTGGCTGGAGGGCAGTCCGCACACTCCATTCCTCTTGGGAGTAACTAGAGCGATGAACGAGACGAGTGAGACACAGGTCAAAACCGGGGACGCCGCAAGCACTACGGTGTCACAAGGTTCTGGCATATCGCTGATCCAGCTCGAGGGTGTGAGCAAGGTGTTCTACACAGATGAGGTAGAGACGCACGCGTTGTGTGACATTCACCTCGAGATCAAGGGGGGCGAGTATGTGTCCATCGCCGGCCCTTCCGGCTGTGGGAAGTCCACGCTGCTCTCGATTCTGGGCCTGCTGGACTCACCGACAGATGGGGAATACGCGCTGAATGAGCACCCGGTTGCCGGCCTCAATGCTTCGCAGCGAGCGCGCATTCGTAACCGACAGGTCGGTTTCATCTTTCAGAGTTTCAATCTCATCGGTGACTTGAATGTATACGAAAATGTGGAACTCCCACTGACCTATCGCGGTGGCATGTCCGGCTCGGAGCGTAAGCAGAAGACCGAGAAAGCGCTCGAGAAGGTCGGCATGGCCCATCGCATGAAACACTATCCCGCCCAGCTATCCGGCGGGCAGCAACAGCGTGTGGCCGTCGCGCGGGCACTAGTCGGTGATCCCGTGATTCTACTGGCAGATGAGCCGACGGGTAATCTCGATTCACGGAACGGTGAGGCAGTGATGGAGCTCTTGCGCGATCTCCATCGCAGTGGGGCGACGGTCTGCATGGTTACGCACGATGAGCGCTATGCGCGACACGCCAGCCGGACCGTCCATCTGTTCGACGGGCGCATCGTCGATGAGAATGTGGAGCAGGGCTGATGAGAGTGCTTCTTCAGGACCTGCGCTACGCCTTCCGTATGTTTGCCAAGTCTCCGGGTTTGACTGCCATTGCATTGATCACCCTTGCACTCGGTGTCGGGGTGAACACTGGGTTGTTCAGCATTGTCAATGGGATGCGAGTGATCCCGGACCGCTTCGCGGACGCGGACGACCTGGTGTTTCTCTACCAGTCGCGCGTGCAGGAGCAACAAGGCGCTCCGGTCAACCCTCTCGACTATTTGGACTGGCGCGAGCAGGCCACGACCTTCAAGGAGATGGGGCTGTACAGCCAACGCATGCAGATTCTCGTCGGCAGTGGTGAACCAGAGCGAGTACGAACGATACGGGCTTCGGCGGAGCTGCTGCCGATGTTCGGTTTTGATGCCCAGGTTGGCCGCTTGTACAGCGCTGAGGAAGACTCCGTTGGCTCCGAGCGCGTTGTCCTGCTCACGGATGAATTCTGGAAGCGGAGATTCGACGCTGATGAGGGCGTCTTGGGCCGGACGGTCACACTGAACGACGAGCCGCACACGATTATCGGCATACTGTCGCCGGGTGTGGATTTCGAAGAGTTGGTCTATCGGAGAGCCGACCTTGTGGCACCGCTCCGCCTCGACCCGGCAAAACTGGTTTGTGGATCCCGTTGGTGTACGTGCGTCGCTCGGTTGAAGGAGGGCACCACGATCGAGCAGGCGGAGGCGGAGATGCGCGGCATCAGCGCACGGTTGGCAACGGCCTATCCCGACACGAACAAAGACCTTCGGGTCTGGGTCCAGTCGTTCAGAGAAAGACTCTTTTCTACCGAGGATAAGCTTGCTTCGCTGGCCCTGCTCGCGGCAGTCGGGAGTATCCTGCTGATTGCCTGCGTAAACCTCGCGAATCTGCTCATGGCAAAGGCGACCTCGCGTGCCAAGGAGTTCGCGGCTCGGGCCGCGTTGGGGGCGGGGCGGGGCCGCATCATCCGCCAACTCCTGACGGAGACCATGCTGATAGCTCTAGCCGGTGGTGGTCTTGGGCTCGTTGTGGGTGTATGGGCGATCGATCTTCTTGTCGCGTCCCAAGGCGGCGAGACGCCATTCCGTGAGCAGGAAGTGGGACTCAATCAGCCTGTGATGCTGTACACCCTCGCCATTTCCTGTGCTGCTGCGCTGATGTTCGGGTGTGCTCCCGCTTTTGCGGCGTCGAAGGTCTCATTGAGTGAGGCATTGAAGGAGGGAGCTGCTGCCACTTCGGCAGGTGCATCGCGAAACCGCCTTCGAAGTACGCTCGTTGTCGGTCAATTGGCAATTACGCTGCCTTTGATAGTCTGCGCCGGATTGGTTGTCCGTCACTTGATCGCGCTGAAGACAGTGAATGTGGGGTTCAACACCGAGCGTCTACTCACCGTCCAGCTCGACCTGCCCACATACCGGTACGAGAATGGAGCGTCCCAAGTTGCATTCTTCCAGGATGGGATCGAGGCCATGAAGGCAACACCGGGCGTCAGCTCGGTTGCAGCCGTTAGCCATGTACCCTTGGGCGGAATGAATTCCAGCTCTACGATCACGATCGAGGGACGCGAAGGCATGGACCCATCCCAGCGTGACTACGCCGGATTCCGGGTGATCACGCCCGACTACTTCAAGACCATGGAGATTCCACTCATCAATGGACGGTTCTTCATGGCCCACGATCATGAAGATGCAGATAGAGTTGCAATCATCAACTGGAAGATGGCGACACGCTATTGGCCTGATCAGGACGCACTGGGGAAACGCTTCAAGGCCGAGACGGGGTATTCTGAAGGGCTTTCGAGAACGGTGATCGGAGCTGCCTCGGCTTCCGGCGAGAGTGCAGCTTCGGATCCGTGGATCACGGTGGTAGGCGTCGTGGGCGACACCGGGCACGCAGGCCTGTACTCACCTCCCAGACCGGAGATGTACTTTCCCCTCAGACAAATGCCGCGGCCAGGAATGGCCATCCTGGCAAGGACACTCGGTGATCCAATGCAACTGACTGGAGCACTGCGCGAAGTGATTCGCCGGTTGGATCCGGATCAACCGGTTTATGGTGTTCGGTCGATGGATGACATCATTCATCGCTGGCTTCGCGACGATCGGTCAGCCGTATGGTTCCTCAGCGGTCTTGCATTACTTGCTCTGAGTCTTGCAACTGTTGGACTCTACGGAGTGATGTCTTACTCGGTTGCGCAGCGTACACACGAGATTGGTGTTCGCATTGCACTTGGGGCAGGAAAAGAGGATGTTCAGTATCTGGTATTGAAGCGATGTCTCAAGCTGTCGGCGATTGGGATTGCAGTCGGTCTCCTCATTTCAGCCGCGGTGGGGTTGGTGTTGCAGTCTCAGCTCTTTGGAGTCAGCGGGATTGACCCGATCACTTTCACCGCCGTTCCGATTCTGCTGCTGCTCGTGGCAGGGGCTGCGGGGTACCTACCGGCGCGGCGAGCGACGAAAGTGGATCCCATGGTGGCGTTGAGGCACGAGTGAGTGAGAGCATTGCATATGCACACTGCCGGTTCATTTACCCGTGTTTGGAAATATGAGCAGAAGAGGCGGGTGCGCTGCTGGTAGGGCACGCGGCCGCCTTGTGGAGATTTTTACTGTGATCAAGCTCAGGACTCTCGAGAGGTGTTACAGGTCCGGGCAGGGGCTCTTCTATGTTCTCCGCCGTATCACACTTGATGTTCAAGAAGGGGAGTTTGTTACTGTGATGGGGCCGTCTGGGGCCGGCAAGTCGACCCTGCTCAGCATTCTAGGGATGTTAGATGCGGAGTTCGATGGGGAGTACCACTTTCTAGATCGACCGGTGCATCAAATTCACGCCAAGGAGCGAGCGCAGCTAAACCGTGAGAACATCGGGTTTGTGTTTCAACAGTACCATCTGTTGGACAACCTCACGGTATATGAGAACCTCGCTCTTCCTCTCTCCTACCGCAAAGTGAAGTCTTCAGAGACTGCAGCCCTTGTCGCTGACACGCTGGACCGATTTGGGATTGTAGGAAAGAAGGATCTCTATCCGACGCAATTGTCCGGTGGCCAACAGCAGCTTGTGGCTGTTGCCCGAGCGGTGATCGCCAATCCGAAGCTCATCCTGGCCGACGAGCCGACAGGCAACCTTCACTCCAAGCAAGGTGAGGAGATCATGGAGCTGTTCACGCGGCTCAACGCTGAGGGGACAACGATCATCCAGGTGACTCATTCGGAGAAGAACGCTGCGTATGGTCGACGCATCATCCAGTTGCAGGATGGCTGGGTGGAGGGTGACCGTGCTACAGTGGCCGCAGCGTGAATCAATGAAGGCAGGCGCCGAGGCGTAACGCATCGGAAGGTAAGGGTGAAGAGTATGTTACAGGGAATGCTTCAGGATGTTCGCTACGCCGGGCGGACGGCGCTCAAGACGCCTGGGTTCACCACGGTTGTCATCTTGACGCTGGCGCTGGGGATCGGTGCATGCACATTCGTGTTCAGCATGGTCTACGGCTTGATGTTTCGACCGTTTCCGTTCGACGTGGACGGACGTCTGGTGGTTGTTTGGGAGACAAACGCCACGCGCGGTATCGAGGAGACAGAATGCAGCTACGGGAATTTCGTCGACTGGCGAGAACAGAGCAATTCCTTCGAGGCCTTTTGTGCCTATCGGTACGACGGACTGAATCTGGCCGGGGCGGATGGTCCAGTTCGCGTTCGTGCGATCAAAGCGTCAGCGGATGTGTTTCGCGTCTTCGGAATCCAGGCGGTGGCTGGGCGTGTGTTCAATGAGCAGGAGGATCGACCCGGGGCTGATGGCGTTGTGCTGGTCAGTGATGCTTTTTGGAGGGCACAGCTCGGTACCGATCCAGGGGTCATTGGGCGCGATCTTACCCTTGACGGTGACGTGCACAGGGTCGTGGGTGTCATGCCCTCGGATTTCGATCCGGGCAAGCGAATGCTAACACCGGTGGATGTGTGGTTGCCGCTGGCACGCGAGTACGACCGTAGCGACGGGAATGCGGCCGAGTTGCGTGACGACCGTGACCTCAGCGTGGTGGGGAGGCGTCGGACGGATGTCACTCTGCTGGAAATGCGGACGGAGCTTGCCGGCATTGCAGAACGGCTGCAGGAGACTTATCCAGACTCCAACACGGGGTGGGGTGTACGTATCGAAACGGCCCCGATGGCCCGTTTGGGTGATGGCGGCGAGTTGGCCCTGAAGTTTCTCTCTCTGGCTGTTGCCTTTGTACTCCTGATGGCATGTTTCAATGTGGCCAACCTTCTTCTTGCGCGAGTCGCGACAAGGGGGAAGGAGGTAGCACTTCGCGCTGCTCTCGGAGCAAGGCGAGGGCGGATCGTGCGCCAGCTATTGACGGAAAGCACGTTGGTGGCTGTGATCGCCGGTGGCCTTGGTGTCGTCGTGGCGTTCTGGAGCAAGCAAGCCGTGTTCGCGTTGTCGGCAGAGGCCGGGGCGTATGACGCATCGAACCATCCGGTCCAAGTCGACGCGTTCGCACTGGCCTTCGCACTCTTCGCGGCATTAGCGACGGTTGTTATCTTCGGACTCCTTCCTGCCCTTCAAGCGTCGCGTTGCGACCTCGCCGGTGCTTTGAAGGACGGGTCGCGGACTGCAAGCTCCGGGAAGCGTGGGCATCGTCTTCGCAGCGCGCTTGTGGCAAGCGAGATCGCGCTTGCCGTTGTGCTCGTTGTCTCAACCAGCCTTGTCGTTCAGAGCCTCATTCAGTTGCAGCGACTGGATCCCGGGTATGACCCGCATGGACTTCTCGCGGCCAACATCTCCCTCTCAGAGAAAGCTCATGCGGATCAGAGCCAGCGATCCGCCTTCTTCTCGCGGGCCCTTGCAGAGATCGACCGCTTGCCACAAGTTACGACCGTGGCTGCCTCAGATTCGCCACCGCTCTCTTCTGCTCCAACGAAGGCCCTTTCCATAAAGGGGCTTCCTCCTGGTGAGCGTGACCGGCAGCCGGAGACCGCGGTCTCGACTGTCACGGCCACCTACTGGTTGACGATGGGAATTCCATTCGCGGCTGGCCGGGCATTCGCGGGTAGTGACGATTCGAAGGCACCACTCGTTGCAGTGATTAACGAGACACTCGTGCGACGTCATTGGCCCAACGAAGATCCGCTGGGGCAACCTATCAAGTTCGGAAAGTACGACGATCCCGCGTCTCCGTGGCGCACCATTGTTGGCGTCGTTCGCGACACTCGTCGCTGGACGCAGGTCTACGAGGCTCAGCCACAGGCGTACATCCCGTATGAACAGAATCCAATGACCGATATGGCGATCTTGGTGCGCACGACATTGGATAAACCGACCGTGCTGGCCGGCGCCGTGTCCCAGGCCGTGCGGAGGGTCGATTCGGACCAACCCGTCTTCGATTTGAGAGGCATTGAAGAAGAGTATGACCTCCAGTTTTCATCATGGCGCATATTCACCGGGCTGCTCTCCGCGTTTTCGATCGTCGCATTACTGCTGGCAGCCATCGGAACATACGGAGCTATGTCGTACATGATGAGTCGGCGCACGCAGGAGATCGGCGTTCGGATGGCAATGGGCGCACAGGTTCAAGATGTGCTGCGCCTCATGCTCCGCCAGGGGGCCTTATTGACTTTCCTCGGCATCGGGATGGGCATTCCATGTGCCATCGCCGTGGCCTTCATTCTATCGAACATGCTGTATCGCGTTACGGCGACTGACGTGCCGACATTGATCGGCGTTTCATTGCTGCTGGGCGGTGTTGCTTTGGTCGCGTGCTATGTGCCCGCTCGGCGGGCAACGAAGGCAGACCCGATGGTGGCACTGAGACACGAGTAGGGGTCACGCAATGAGTGTACTACTACAGGACGTTCGCTTCGCAGTCAGGACGCTGATCAAGGCTCCGGGCTTCGTGATTGTCGCGACGATTACCCTGGCCCTCGCGATTGGTGCCAACACGGCCATGTTCAGTTTGGTGAACACCGCCATCTTCGGGCCGCTGCCCTTTGAGGACGGCGATCGACTTATGAGAGTTTTTCGGCAGGCGGGAGAAGAGGGTGAGATTCACTTCTTCTCCTATCCCGACTACCGCGAATATCGGGATCGAAGCGATGTCTTCGAGGAGTTCATTGCCTGCAGTTTCGTTCCGGTCAGTGTCGGCAGTGGCGAACAAAATGAGACTCGCTTCGGCCAGATTGTCTCAGGCAACTACTTCGCCGCTCTCGGTGTCGACGCTATCGAAGGTCGAATGCTGACACCGGCGGACGATCAAACGCCGGGGGCGCACCCCGTGGTCGTCATCAGTTATGCCTATTGGCAGCGTGTGTATGGTGGCAGACCAGGTGCTGTCGGGGAGACCATCGCACTCAGCGGACACCCCTTTACTGTTGTCGGAATCGCTCCGAAGGGTTTCTCCGGGGCGTTGCCGATTCCATCGCCCGAGCTTTGGGTGCCGATGATGATGCTCGGACAGATCCGTCCCGACTCCGCGGATCAACTCGAGGACCCTGCGCAGAGTTTCCTTTGGGTGCTTGGGAAGCTGCAAAGTGACTTACCGGTGCCTCAGGCGCAGGCGAGGCTCGCCGTGACGGCGTCACAGATGAAAGAGATCGACCCGGAGCGCTATGAGAATGAATACGCGGTCCTTGTTCCTGCTGATGGTATCATCCCAATGACACCGGGTATGCGCCATATTGCCCTCACACTGTCCGCGCTGGTCATGTCGATGGTGGGTCTCGTGCTGATCGTCGGATGCGCGAACGTAGCAAACCTCTTGCTTGCACGATCGAGTACGCGCCGCAAGGAACTCGGCATTCGTTTGGCGATCGGTGCATCGCGTCTCCGCGTCGTCAGGCAGCTGCTGACCGAGAGTGTTCTATTGGCGTTGCTCGGTGGGGCGGCTGGTCTGCTGTTAGCTACATGGACAGTCAACCTCCTTGTCGCGTGCCTGCCGGACATGCCCTTTGGGATCAGCGTTGACCTTCGCGTAGGCATCGACCATCGTGTCCTCATTTTCACCGGCGGAGTCTCTGTGTTGACCGGCATCGTCTTTGGCATGCTGCCGGCAATTGCGGTGACCGGCAAGAACCTAGCGGCGGCTATCAAAGACGCGGGCAGTGCCACGGGTCTGAGCCTGAAACGCTCGCGTCTTCACAGCGCTTTGGTGGTCGGGCAGGTAGCTGTTTCGTTAGTTCTTCTGATCGGCGCCGGACTTTTCGTACGAAGTCTCATGAGTGCAAAAGCCATTGATCCTGGCTTCCACCATCAGAATGTGTTGTCCGTGGCACTCGACCTCGGGTCACGAGATTATGACAGTGCGTCAGCCAAGGTCTTCTATGAGCAGCTTCTTCAGCGCGCACGTGCATTGCCTGGTGTCATTTCAGCCAGCATAGAGGATTGTCCGCCGCTCACGATGGCCATGTCGAGCACCGACTTCTGGATCGAAGATCGGCCATATACAAGTCCAGACGAAGAGAGAGTGTCCGTCGCTTTCAGTACGGTTAGTAGCGACAACTTTACGACACTAAGCGTCCCGCTTTTGCGCGGGCGTGATTTCTCCGCGCAGGACACTGAGAACTCCCCCGGCGTGGCGATTGTCAACCGGGCGTTCGCTGATCGATACTGGCCTGGACAAGATCCACTCGGGAAACGAATCAGCAGGGAGGGGGCCGAAGGGCCCTTTCTCGAGGTTGTTGGCGTTTCCAAGACCGTCAAGCACTGGTTGATTGGTGAGGAGCCGCGACCGTACATTTATGTGCCTCTTACCCAGAACTATCGAGCCGACTTTGCGACCCTGCTGGTTCGAACGTCCAGTGGTCCCATGGCGGCTCTACCGGCCGTGCGAGAGGCGTTGCGTGAAGTCGATCCGAACATGTCTCCGTGGGGCGCCCAATCGATGACGAGCCTCGTCAGCTTTGCCGTTCTTCCTGCGAAGTTCGCGGCTGTGCTCTTCGGCCTGCTTGGCCTGCTGGCGTTGCTGCTGGCGTCGACGGGTCTGTACGGCGTCATGTCATATGCCGTGACCCAGCGCACACATGAGATCGGCGTGCGCATGGCCATCGGCGCCAGACATGGTGACGTGGTACGCTTGGTGCTGCGGCGAGGCCTGGCACTGACCGGTGCCGGTCTCGGCGTCGGCCTTCTGCTCGCCGTCGCCTCCACAAGAGTGCTCTCCAGCATGCTCTATGAGATCAGCGCAACCGACCCCGCTACATTTGTCAGTGTGTGCGTGCTGTTGGCCATGGTCGCACTGTCGGCTTGCTACATCCCCGCCCACCGTGCGACCAAGGTCGATCCCATGGTGGCGCTGAGATGTGAATAGGAGCCTGATGATGGGTGCCATACTACAAGACATTCGTTTC
>JBARRC010000288.1:0-1828 GCA_049644045.1 Phycisphaerae bacterium | reverse complement strand
GTTACGAGGTTGATTAGGTCATCGTCAAGTTCATCGTAGAACCTGGCGACCATCCGATACTGAACCAGTGAGTGCGCCGCGAACGACTCCTGCTCGACGGTGATGAGCATGCACGACGGAATCTTTGTGCCGTCGATCGTAACATCGAACTGAGGCTGGTGCTCTGCCCGGCCGTCGATCCGGTATTCGGCCGGTGGCCATACGCCTGTTTTATCAAACACTAGGCGCCATACGGTCTGGCACGACCGACACATGATCTCGTCTAAGTACCCGAACTCCTCGGACCACTCGTGCTTGCACTCTGGACAGACAAAATTGTGCGTCTTCATCAGTGCACCTCCGCGATCACCCGGCGAAGCTCTTCCTCAACGTGCGGGGGCCTCACCATATCCTCGAACCACGGGTCCAAGAGAACGGTGTCCACACGCCGCGGACTCAGCGTCCTGTCCAGTTCGTCCTTGTCCATAACCTGTGGCGAAGTGCGCATGGCCGCGGCGGCGAGTATGCACCCAACCCTGTACGGCGAGATCACCCCAAGGTCATACACGTTGATGATCCGACCGCCCGCTACATGCTCGGGATATGCAAGCAGGCGCTCGATCGTCTGCGCGATCGTCTCCGCGCTGGTCATGCTATTCTGCGTGTCGATCAACCGCGGGTACCGCTGCAATTTCTTGAGCGTGTTCCGCGCGGATTCGATCGGCGAATATACCTGGCGCGGTCGAAGGATCGCAAGGTTCCAGCCGGCGGACTCGCGCAGCAGCAGCGCATCGCACACAGCCTTCGTCCACGAGTAGAAGCACGCCGGGGAGACCCGCATGTCCGGGGTGAACCCGAGCCCGATCGGCGGGAACGGACCATCCCAGACACACCCGGATGAGATGTGCACAAACAGCGATGTCTTGGAATGAACCCGCGCCCTGAACGACCGGAACGCGGCGAGCGGAGCGGTCACATTGCTGCGGAACGTCTCTGCCTGATTTGCCTCACACCATTCGAGGGATGTCTTCCCCGCCGTGTTGACCACCAGATCGGTGTCCGACGCGACCACGACATCGGCAAGCTCCCCCTTGTAGTGCCGCAACTCCTGTACCCCGAGCCGCGCTTTCAAGAACGTCCCGAGATGCCCTGCTCCGATCAGCAGAATGTTCTTGTGCATCGTGTGTCGTCCGCTCCTATTCCTTCGTCTTGAAGTCCAGTTCTCCATTCCCCTTGACAACGCACTCGGCTTTCAGCGCCGCGGCGATCCGGCCGGCCAGTTTCTTACTGAAGCTACCGCGGGCGAACGAGATGTGCATATTCTGTCTCGATGCACCGATCAAGTCCGCCAACTGTGAGCCAGAGATCTTCCGTTTCTCCATCAACTTGAGCAAGGTCATTGCAGAAATCCTCCATTCTGGTGCGGCATCATACAGAGACGCGAAAGTTTGTCAACGATTTGTTTTAGATTTTAATCGTCGTCACCACCACAGTTGCGCGGCTTCACGTGCTTGCAAAAACCTGGACGAGTCCACCACGCTTTCGGATCGGCCGCGCACGCCTGGCAGTGGTGGTTAAGGATCGCAGCAAACTGAGTCAGCGCGTATCCATCAAGGTCGTTCGCAAGACAAGACGACAAATACATACCGTTCAGCCGAGTACGTTCCTCCTCAAGATGTTCGGCGAAGATGTGTACCTGCCCCCCTTCAAAGCGGGCGATCATATCGATCCACCGCTCCAACAGTTTTATCCGGTCACTCGTGCACAACCCGGCATCCCATGCGTTCGCGCACCGGACCAGAAATTCTTCTCGCGTCATCGTGTTGCTCCTTCTTATTGAAGACTACTC
>JBARRC010000287.1:0-6350 GCA_049644045.1 Phycisphaerae bacterium | reverse complement strand
GCGTCCCGCTCGGCGGGACTTGCCCACGGCTACTGTAGGTCAGCCTTTCAGGCTGCATCAGGGCACGGCGATGAAGCCGCCGGAAGTGTCACGGACCCGCCCGTGGCTGCGGAGTTCATCGCCTGTGGTGGGATCGGATGAGAATCAGTACAATCGGTGCCTCGGATGCGCGGGAGTTGACGTCACCGGTCGATTGAAGGAAATCGAGAAGCGGCCAGGTCCTTGACACGTTTGCCGCGAAGCCCGCGATACGCCGCCCGGCAGAAACCGCGATGGCAAAGAAGAGTCCCGAACAGATCGCCGAAGAGCTCATCGAAGAGGCCCGCCGGACAGGCTACGACGAGCTTGATCTCGACGGGGTTGGGCTGACCTCGCTCCCGGAGTCCATCGGCCGGCTCGTCCAGCTTGAGATTCTCGCCTTGTCGCGCAACCAACTCACCACGTTGCCGGACTCCATCGGCCGGCTCTCACAGCTTCAGACGTTTAGCGCGTCGGACAACAAACTCACCGCGTTGCCGGACTCCATCGGCCGGCTCTCACAGCTTCGGGAGCTCTACCTGTCGGAGAACCAACTCAGCGCGTTGCCGGACAGCATCGGCCAGCTCTCACAGCTTCGGCAGCTCTACGTGTCGGAGAACCAGCTCACGACGTTGCCGGAGACCGTCGGAGAGCTGTCCGATCTGCGAAGACTCCACCTTGTGGATAACGAGCTAACTGAGCTGCCCGAGTCGATCACCCGACTCTCGCGTCTTGAGAAGTTGTTCCTGCACGGTAACGACGCCCTGGGCATCCCACCGGAAATCCTGGGGCCCACCTGGATTGATGAAGCATTTGACGAGAAGAAGCCGGCTAAACCCGCTGACATTATCGAATACTACTTCCGGACCCGGCGGGAGGCGCGGCGGCGGCTCAACGAGGCCAAGATCCTCATCGTCGGCCAGGGCGCCGTCGGCAAGACCTCGCTGGTCAAGATGCTCGTTCATAACCAAAAGTGCAAGGAGGACGAGCCGCAAACCGAGGGGATCAACATTGAGAAGTGGCCGCTCGAGTGCAAGGGGCCTGGCGATGACCAGGCGAGTTCGATACGCCTGAACGTGTGGGACTTCGGCGGCCAGGAGATCATGCACGCCACCCACCAGTTCTTCCTGACCAGGCGAAGCCTGTACATCCTGGTCCTCGACGCCCGCAAAGGCGAAAACGAGAGCAACATCCACTACTGGCTTAAGATCATCCAGAGCTACGGCGGCGACTCACCCGTGCTGATCGTGACCAACAAGCACGAGCCGCCCACCCACCTGGACCTCAACGAAAAGCGCCTGAGTCTCGACTATGAGCCGAACGTCAAGGGTTTTTTCAAGGTCTCCTGCATGACCGGTTCGGGTATACCCGCGCTGCGCGCAGCCATCGCGGAGCAAATTGGCACGCTGCCCCACGTGTTCAACGCGCTGCCCGCCACCTACTTCGCGGTGAAGGAAAAGCTGGAGGCCATGGCCCAAGACGAGGAGCTCGTCGAGATTGGGCGGTACAAAGCGCTTTGCCGCGAGCACGGCGTGGGAAAGGAAAGCGAGCAGAACAGGTTGATCCGGTTCCTGCACGACCTCGGCGGCGTGCTCAACTTCGACAACCCGGACGATCCGTACCAGCTTCGCGACGTCAACATCTTCAACCCCGAGTGGGTCACCGACGGCGTCTACACGATCATCAACAGCGCCGAGATTGTGCAAGCCGGCGGCGTGCTGGAGACGAACCGGCTTGGCCGCATTCTCGACAAGAAGCGCTACCCACCCGAGCGACACGGCTTCATCGTGGACATGATGCGCAAGTTCGAGCTTTGCTTCGACTTTCCCGACGCGCCGGGTGAGCGGCTGCTCATTCCCGAACTGCTCAACCCCAACGAGCCGGACCTTGACTGGAATACCGCGGACGCGCTCAACTTCGAGTACCACTATCCGGTCTTGCCCAGGGGAGTCGTCTGCCGGTTTATCGTGCGGATGCAGCGTAACCTTACTGACAAGCCGACGTATTGGCGAAGCGGCGTGCTGCTTCAGATTGACAAGAACCGTGCCCTGGTGCGCAGCGACTCCGACAAGGGCCGGATGTATATCTCCGCTGTCGGACCCAGGAATGGCCGGCGGGCTGCCCTCTCCGTGATCCGCGATACCTTCAGTGCCATCCACGCCACGATCCCCAAGCTCGGCGCCCAGGAGAAGGTGCCCCTTCCTGATAAGCCCAGCGTGGTTGTTGACTATCAGCACCTGTTGAACCTGGAAGAGCGGGGAATCGAAACGTATCCGCCCGAGGGGGCTGACCGCGAGTACAGCGTCGAGAAGCTTCTCAACGACATCGAGGAGAAGAGCAAACGGATCACGGAACGAGAACGGCGCCGTGGTGAGCGGATGACTGGGGTAAAGGAAACCCCGCCGCACTTCGTAGAAGGGCGGGAGCATGAAGTTGCAGACGCAGAACGACCCAAGATCCGCCTGGGAAGATTGGCGGGCGTCACGTTGCTCTTTCTGTTCACCTTCGCCGTACTGATCGGAGGATTAGCACTCGTCAGCAAATACGTGGACAGCGCCGCAGCCATGACCACCATCACCATCGCGGGGATCTTGTTTGCAATCATCTTCTTCGCGTTCCTCGCGCTGTTCACCCGCGCTTTTGGCGAAGCGACTACAGAACGGATAATCGAGAAAATCCTCGGCAAAGTGCCCGTGCTCAAAGGATGGGCAGGGGCGAACCCGAATAGAGACGACGAAAAATGAGCGGCAAGTCCAGCGTAATTGAGTCTGCTGAGGATCGGCGGCGGTTGTTGCGGCTTGCGCGTGAGGCAGCCAGGCGGAAGCTGGGTGCAGCCGGCGACGAGCTTATGGAAAAGCCGGACATCAAGGGCTGGTTCGGCGGGGCGTTCGTCACGTTTTGGGCGGGGAAGAGGCTTCGCGGCTGTGTCGGGACATTCGTGCCGTCGACGGACATCGCCGCAACGATTCAAGAGGTGACGCAGGCTTCGCTTAACGACGAGCGGTTTGCCTCCAACCCGATCACGGCTGACGAGCTGAAGGATTTGGAGATCGAGATTTCGATCCTCTCGGACCTGGGGGCCACGACCGATCCTGTCTCGCTGGTCCCAGGCACCCACGGGATCGTCGTGCGACGGGGCGGTCGGTCGGGCTGCTTTTTGCCGAAGGTTGCTACTGACCGGAGTTGGTCGTCCAGGGAGTTCCTGTCGAACTGCTGCACGATGAAGGCGGGACTTCCCGCAGACGCCTGGCGGTCCCCGGACGCGGAGGTGCTCTTGTTCACGGCTGACGTCTTCTGTGAATCCGAATTCACATAGCAATCGGAAGTCTTCGTCCACCGCTGCCCGAGGCGGCTGAACGGCCTGAGGAGCGCCCGATACCGTACCAGCGCCTGTCGGGGATCATATTCACCGACCGTCGGCTGGAAACGCATGATCCGGCCGGAAATCGTGTGGCGCTGAAGCAGGAATGGCCCGTGAGCCCGTTGTGAACGTTGCGGAACAAACTGGCGGGGGGGCCGTGACAGAATCGGCGGGGGCACGAATCACATGCTGGAATCGCCGATTTGGAGTGGAAACACCCGTAACGCGCGTACGACTGGTCCGCTCCCTCACGGTCGCGGTTCTGATCGGGACCTGCTTGCCCGCTCCCTTACGGTCGCGGTTCTGATTGGGGCCTGCGTGACCGCTCCCTCACGGTCGCGGCTCTGATCGGGCGTACCCATCCTGCCGGAAGTGTCATGGACCCCAGCAGGCCTGACGATTGACATTCGGGCCTCGTAAGGCTAGACTTGCCATTAAGAGGTTTAGAGGGAGTAGTCCGATTACAGGGGGGCAGGGGTGTTCCCATCTTTGGACAAGGAGGCGGCAATGAACAAGCAACCGCGACGCGTGGTGTCGTTCGCTGCGACTGCGGTTGTCGCAGTTGGGATGTTGATGTGGGTTGGCGCGGTGCCACCGGATGTGACCCAAAGCAAACCGCACGGTTATCTGGTCCCAGAAGGTGTGGTCTCGATCGAGTTTGATCGCTGGGCACTCGAAGCGCTTGGATGGCAGCTCGATGCAAGGGGGCTGAAAGAGGCGGGCGGCGCGGACGATCAGCAGATAACGTTCACCATTCAACCATCATCTACATTACGTGTTGAATCGACCAGGGATGCGCCGGGGGAGAGCGTTGTCGGAACTATCAGAACCCACGGAGGGTTGCTGCTTACCGGCGCCGGGGACCGCGTTGTCATCGGCAACCTGGCCATCGGGGTGGATGCCGGAGGCCTCTGGACGGTGGCCAACACATTGGGCGAGCCGGATGATCATCACGTCGTGTTCGAATTATCAACGGTGATGACAGGCTTCTCCGCCCGTGACCTTGACCTTCGGGTGATCGGCGAGGTGTCGATCGCCGAGGCGTGGGCGTATCAGCTTGGTTTTCCAGAGGCGGCCGGGATCGTCATCGGCTCGATGACCATCGAAGCGGAGCTCGCTCCGGTTGGCGGCACAATGGATGTCAAGAGGGTGGCACCGACGGGGGAGGCCGTCTGCGTCGACGAGGCATCGCAGGTAAAGGGCGAAGCGGCCGGTGACATCGGCTCGGATGTCATCGTCGCCATGCTGCAGAGTGTGATGCGCTACGGCCGGGTAGGTGACATCACCGCCTATGCCGTTGGAACGTGGGCATGCAACGTCGGCGATGCCCGGGCAGGCTGGATCGCGCACACGAACGACCACCCGCTCATCCTGCAGAACATGTACCGGCTCAAGGAGGGACGGTTCGAACAGATCGGCATGAGCTGGTGTAAACACGGTTTCTATGCGGTTTCGGGAAGCCTGTGTAGCCCCTGCTATGATCCGACCGACGGAAGCGAGCTCGGCGTGGGCTGCTCCGACCCTTACTCGGCGCAACTCAACGGCGTGCAAGGCAACATGAGTATGCGGTCCGATGTCAACGCCCACACCGCGTACTTCCCCTATCCTCCGACCTGGGGGGAGTGGGAGGAGCTGATCGACAAACGCCTTCAGGTGCATGACGCCGACCTTGACCCCGACTTGAACCAGGGTGCGTTCTACTTCGTGCAAGGTCATTACGTCAACGCCAGCGACGTCGCTGCGGGAAACAGCAATAACAACGCGTCCTATCGCCGGGTGGTCGTTTTCGAGCCTGAAGAGACGCCAAACGTGTTTGAGGTGAACCCCACAGGGGTCACCCAGCGGCAGCAGCCCGCCATCCGCGCCTGGAAGGACACGGATTCGTCGGTGGTGGAAACGGATGCCCAGGTGCCGGGCGAGGGGTTGTTCATTGTCGCCATGAAGATGACCGACCTGGGCACCGGCTTCTGGCACTACGAGTATGCTATCCAGAACCTCAACTCCGACCGCTGCGCCGGGTCGTTCACCGTCCCGCTCCCACGCGGCGCCGTGCTGCAGAACATCGGGTTCCACGACGTGGACTACCATAGTGGCGAGATCTATGACCTGACCGATTGGGAGGCGACCGTCGTGGAAGGGTCGATCACCTGGACCACGGAAAGCTACGATGTTAACCCCAACGCCAACGCTCTGCGGTTCAGTACGCTCTACAGCTTCCGGTTCGACGCCAACGTGGGTCCGGGCCCCGCGCTGGCGATCATCGGGTTGTTTAAGCCGGGCCTCCCCGAAGAGGTTCAAGTCAGAACGATGGGTCCGACACCCGGCCCGATTGACTGCCAGCCCAACGGCATCGAGGACTGCTGTGACATCGAATGCGGGGCACCGGGGGGCGAGTGCGATGTTCCCGGCTGCGGCGGCAGTGACGATTGCAGCGGAAACCTGGTCCCCGATGAGTGCGAGCCGGACTGCAACGAGAACGGCATCGCGGACGAATGTGACATTGCCAACTGTCCGCCCGAGGAGCTCTGGTGCGCCGACTGCAACGAAAACACGGTGCCGGACGTGTGCGAGCCGGATTGTGACCACGACGGCATTCCCGACGAATGCGACACCTTCGACGACACCGACGAGGATGGAGTCCACGATTGCTGGGATTTGTGCCCCTATACAACCCCACCGGGTGCCTGCGTGTGCCCGGAATACGACCGTTGTTGCTGGCCTAATGGTATCTGCATCGATGGTTACCCCCACCATGCGTGCATACCGGACGGGGGAATACCAGACTGTATCGAGACGCCGTGCCGCGAAGGCTGTCTGATCGGCGATTATGATGGTGACGGTGATCGCGATCTGGAGGATGTCGCTTCACTTCAAAGATGCTTCGGCGGCTCGTTCGGCGAACCGGGATACGTCACACCATCGACCGAGTGCCTGCGGCACCATGATTTCGATCCAGAGGATGATGACGTAG
>JBARRC010000286.1:0-2455 GCA_049644045.1 Phycisphaerae bacterium | reverse complement strand
CTATCCAGAATGTGATCTCGGTCGGGATGCTGTCGGAAGGTTGGGATGCCAAGACTGTGACCCACATCATGGGTCTGCGGGCTTTCTCCAGCCAGCTTCTGTGCGAGCAGGTGGTCGGTCGGGGCCTGCGTCGGACATCCTACGAGGTCAACGCCGACACCGGGCTGTTCGAACCGGAGTATGTCAACATCTTCGGCATCCCCTTCACCTTCCTTCCGCATGAGGGTGGGGACGGGCCTCCACCCCCGCCGCCACCGCCCAAGACCAAGATCGAGCCTGTACCGGAGAAGCAGGAGTACGAGATCGCCTGGCCGAACATCATCCGTATCGATCATGTCTACCGTCCTCGACTGCATCTTGACCTCGGCAAGGTCGAGCCGCGGGAGATCAACAGCGCCGAGATCGCTACGGTTGCGGAGCTGGCTCCGGTGGTGGATGGCAAGCCGGACATCACGCGGCTGTCGGAGATAGACCTGGAGCCGCTGGGCCGCAAATCCCGCCTGCAGAAGGTGGTTTTCGAGACGGCGCGGGACATCTACGACCAGATGAAACCGGGCTGGAAGGGCAACAAGGAGCATCTGCTCGCCCAACTGTTCGGGCTGGTGGAGCAGGTCATCGGCTCGGACCGGATTGTCATCAATCCGCCGCTGTTCAACCAGGACGATGTTCGTCGGCGGATCATCATTACGCTCAGCATGACCAAGGTGGTCCAACATATCTGGGAGGCGATCCGGTTCGAGAACACGGAGGCGCTGGAGCCTGTCTTCGACAGTGAGCATCCGATCCGCTGCACTGGGGACGTGCGCCCGTGGTACACGGGCAAGCCGTGCGAGGTCACCCGGCGGTCGCACATCAGCCACTGCGTCTACGACAGCACATGGGAAGCGACCGAATCCTTCGCGCTGGAGCGGAACCGGCATGTCCACGCGTGGGTGAAGAACGACCACCTCGGCTTCGAGATCATGTATGTCTACAAGGGGGTCGTGCAGAAGTACCGCCCCGACTTCCTGATCCGCCTAGCCACGGGCAAGATGCTTGTACTTGAGGTCAAGGGGCAGGACACCCAACAGAACCGCACCAAGCGGGAGTTCCTCGCCGAGTGGGTCCGGGCGGTCAACGCCCATGGCGGCTTCGGCCGGTGGGCGTGGGATGTGTCTTTCGACCCGGCGGACATCCCCGGCATACTGGCCAAGCACGCCGCCAGTCAGGCTCGGTAGGAGCGCCTCGCCAGCGCGGATGTGACCAGGCGGGTTGCAATGCCAAGGCCGCGTGCCCGATGCTAGCGGTGCTTCGAGGGCTCCGTCATGGGCGTCATGGCTGTCACGGTGGTCCGTATCCCTTTATGAGGGGCCATAATGCCCGTTATGAAGCCAACCCCGTAGCCGTCGCAATCCGTTGACGTTCCTCGTAACAACGACGCTCCGTCCAAGCCACCCATGCCATCTCCGGTTTCCGGGCCGTTTTCGACGTCGTTAGCCACGCTGCCGCCCGGCATCGTGACCCGACTCCCCGCGGGTTCCCGGCCGCGCAAGGGACAGCCGACTTGCTCCCGTGCAGGAATCAGCGTCAACGCCCGCTCCGGCACGCTCGGGCACTCGAATTCGGACGAACGTGGGTTTATACTCATGGTCCGTACGTACGATTGTTGACCGAACGCCGGAGGATTGGCCGTGGGCAACGGCGCCTCTGCTTTAACAGGCCACATCTATCAGCACGACTACATGGCGTTCTGCCTGTTGAGCTCGGAGGCAAAGCGGCTTCTGGTCGAGGATGCGTCCGGGTGCGTCAGCTCGTTTGTCGTCGAAGGCCCCACGACGCACACCGGACCGACCTGGGACATTTGCTTCACGCTGGAAGATGGATCGGTTCACCTGCTGGAGTGTAAGAACACGGCCATCACACGTGACGACCGCGAGGTTTTCTACAGACGCGCCCGCAAAGAGCTTGCGAGCGGTACATCCGCCGACCAACTTACCGTTGGCTGGGTGACAGATGCTGATAAGCAGCGGACCGCCATCCTCGATCATTTGAGAGGTGCAGCTAAGTTGGCTGCAGGGGACGTCGATGTTGACTTGCAGGAATGTCCCAATCAGGTGAACTCGCCCGAGGATGCCTTGTGCGAAGCTCTGTATTTCATGTGTGGTAGCGATGACTCGGGCAACGACCTTCCGGCCACGTCTGTCAGTGACGCGCGAGAGCTACTGTTTCGGCTCGCAATTGAACAGTATCCACACCGTGACCTTGTCGAGAGCGTGAAGCTCCTGGCGACGGGCGTATTCTCGACCGGTACGGGGGAGGCCATCCACACCTACATCGTTGGCGAATTCGCGAAGAGGATTTCCCGAGATGGCCAGGCAGCGTATGACCGGGAAGGTTTCCTAGCCGCTATAAGGATCGGCACAATAACGCTCGCAGCCACGGACGCATTCAAGGACATACTCTCCTTCCACAGCGC
>JBARRC010000285.1:0-4149 GCA_049644045.1 Phycisphaerae bacterium | reverse complement strand
GCGTTATGGGTTCTGATCGGCACGGCGTCTCTGGCACCGCGCGCGATTACAGGTAATCCACCGCTTGAACTGCACCTGAAAGTCAAAGCGCACGAGGCGATCAGCGAGGCGTTGCGCTACCTCGTTGCGTCACAGCGCAGTGACGGCGGGTGGGAGGCGTTCGGGCGATCACACCCGGCCATTGCCGCGCTGGTGGTCAAGTGTCTGGTTCAGGACGACGATTACGGTCGCAGCCACCCGGCCGCCAAGCGCGGGCTCGAGTTCATCCTCCGCTACGTACAGCCGGACGGCGGCATCTACGTGCCCGGCGAGGGCATGCGGAACTACCACACGAGCGTTGCTTTGCTGGCCCTGGCCGCAACGAAAGACCCGGCCCACACCAAGACCATCAAGAATGCGCAACGGTTTCTCAGAAAACTCCAGTGGGATGACGGCGAGGGCCACGAAGCCTCAAGCCCCTTCTACGGCGGGCAGGGCTACGGCAAGCACAAGCGCCCCGACCTGTCCAACACCCAACTGATGCTTGAAGCGCTGCACCAGAGTGGTTTACCGGCTGACGATCCGGTCTACCAAAAAGCGCTGGTATTTATATCGCGATGTCAGATGCTCGGCGATACGAACGACCAGCCTTTTGCGCGCGGCAGTGATGACGGCGGCTTTGTCTACACGCCGGCCAACGAGGGCGAATCGAAGGCGGGCACAGAGACGGTGGACGGCCGATTTCGCCTGCGGAGTTACGGCTCGATGACCTACGCCGGTTTCAAGAGCATGCTCTACGCCAGGGTCGATCGCGACGATGTACGCGTGCAGCGCGCGGTCGATTGGATCAGCCGCTATTACACGCTGGACCACAACCCCAACATGCCGCACGCCCAGTCCAAACAGGGCTTGTATTACTATTATCACGTGCTCGCCCGGGCGATGTATGCCTGGGGCGAGGCGATCATTCGGGACGCACACGGAATGCCGCATCGCTGGCGCGTCGAACTGTGTGAAAAGCTCCTTTCGCTGCAGCGCGACGACGGGAGCTGGGTCAACGAAGAGGACCGCTGGTACGAGGGCAACCCGAATCTGGTCACGGCCTACGCGGTCCTGGCCATTCAGACCGCGCTTTCACCCTAAAGCGTGAAGCGTGAAGCGAGATACGAGATACGCTTCACGAGATACGCTAAATAAGGATCGACCCATGCCACCCGACAACACGCCATCTTCCGAGCATCCGGACTCACCGCCATCCAACAACGTACCGCCGATCGAGGATGCATATACACCTGATGTTCCGCCCGAGGAGGCGGTCGGGGAGGATGATCCACAGCTACTTGACCCGGCCTCAAGATCCCTTGAGGCCGGCACCGTTCAAGCCGGCGATGTCGCCGAAGATTCACCCACCTCGCCGAGTGGGGCAGCCGCCTCTGCGGAGAAGGATGACATGTCTGACACCGCGACCATTCCTGATGAGCTTGCCACACCTGCGACCACCGCACAGGAGCCCGAGCTGCCCGACTGGAGCAACGAAATGTCAGCCCATAAGATCGTTGTGGAGCTCAAACGGATCGAGTCCGAGATCCGCCGGCTGCTGGAGGGCCGGGATACCAAGCGGAAGCGCAAGCTGGCCGGCACCCGCCGATGGCTCGAACTCCAGGAGGACATTATCACGTGGCGCTACAGTAGCCGCATCGATGAACCGACGCTTCGCCACTTGCAGGAATTGGTGGCCAAGCGGCACCATCTCTTCGGACGCCTCTGTTTCATCGCCGGGACGCGCCCGACCTGGAACACATAGCCGCCCCTCTCGTGAAGCGTGAAACGTGAAGCGTATCTCGCAATCCGCTTCACGCTTCACGAGCGACGCTTCACGCTTTCTCGGGGTCAGGCGTTCAGGGTTGATCGGTGTGTATCTTTCCCCTATGATCGCTTGCCAGCATCCAGGGGTATGCAAAGGTCCGGATAAATCGGCTTAATCAACACGGGGAGGGGTGACAGGAATGCTGAATGACGAATTAGCGAATAGCGAATGACGACGACCGATTTCGCTATTCGCTATTCTTCCTTCGACATTCGCCAGTTGCTGCACCGGTACTGCGGGGAAGCCGTCTTCCCGTCGCAGCTGACCGGGGTCAGTTGCAGGGGGGGACTTACATGTTCAGCGTTCATCGATCATGGTTGCTGGGGTTAACCGTTACGTTGATGATGGTGGGCCTGTCAGATGCCAGCGAGGCCGGTCCACCCGGCGATCGCGGCCGGCGACCGGATGTTTTCGATGGTTACGCATCGACCCGTATTATCGTGAAGTTCGCACCCGGCGTAATCGAGGCCCCCGACGTGCCTGGCTTTGGCGGACCCGTCGTGAAGCGTGGCGATGCGCGATTGGCCTCAAAATCCGCCGTCCCTGCCCGCCTCAGCGCCGCTCTCCAGGCGACGTGGAGCCAGTGGGACGTAATCGGAATACGCCGAGCCTATACCCATGAATTTGGAAACCCCGAGATTGCCGCGCGCCATGGCCTGGATCGCACCTGTGTTCTTGAAGTCCCCGCCGGCACGGACACGCCGGCGATGGCGGCTGCGCTCGCGGCTTTTTCAGATCAGATTGAGTTTGCCGAGGTGGACGCGATCGGAGGCGTCGCCCAGGTGATCCCGAACGACGAGTATTTCTCACGGCAGTATGGGATGCACAACACGGGTCAGACCGGCGGCGTCGAAGACGCGGACATCGATGCGCCTGAGGCCTGGGAGCTTCACACGGGTGAATACGGCACGGTCACCGTGGCCATCGTCGATAGCGGCGTCGATCCGCATCCGGAATACAACGACCGCCTGCTTGCGGGTATCAACACGGATAATCCCCTCACCCCCGATTTAACCATTGACGGATGTCCGCATGGAACGCACGTAGCGGGCATCGTTGCCGCTGCGGGCAATAACGGAATTGGTGTCGCCGGCGTGACATGGGGCGCCAACATTCTTCCCGTGCGCGTTCTGGACGGGTGTGTTGGATACGAAACGGCTGCCGCCGACGGTGTCATCTGGGCGGTCGACCACGAGGCCGACATCATCAATATCAGCTTGCAATACCCTACCAACACTCCGACACTCGAGGATGCGGTCAACTACGCGTACGACCACGGTGTGTTGGTGGTCAGTGCAGCCGGCAATGACGATTACTGCGGGGCGGGTGTGGTGTGCTCACCGGCCCGGTTTGTAAACAGCATGGCTGTCAGCGCCACAAACGACGATGACGTCCTGGCAGGCTTCTCCAACTGGGGCGATGAACTGGACGTTTGCGCACCCGGCGACAGGATATGGTCCACATGGATCAACAACTGGTATACCTTCAGAAGCGGCACGTCGATGGCGACGCCTCACGTCAGCGGCCTCGCCGCTCTGATCAAATCCTACGCGCCGGAGCTCACCCACGACGAAATCCGCGACATCATCACCAGCAGCACCGGCGATCTAGGCCCGGAGGGTTGGGACAACAAATACGGCCATGGACGGATCAACGCGCACCACGCGCTGCTTGCAACCGACGGGATCCCCTGGATCATCAGCAGCTCCCCGCCCGACGGCGCGATTGACGCCCGGCAGCCGTTCGAGCCGGATGGGTGGGATGAAGCCGGTTGGCAGTGGGTCGACCTGACCTTCGACGGTGACATCTCCGAGCTGACAAAGGCGGACTTCAGAGTCACTCAAGAGGGCGAGGTCGGAGGCGCCCTCTCCGTTGTGGGCCTGGTGCCTTTGCAAGAGGATGTCGCTCGAGTCGTCCTCAACCGCAAGATTTCGGTACGCGCCTGGACGACCATCACCCATCTCGGAAGCGGCGGTTCGGTCCGCCTGGGCTATCTGCCCGGCGACGTCAACGGCGATGGTACCAGTGCCCACGCCGACATCCTCGCGTTGATCGACGCGATCAACGGGACGATCGGACCTCTGCCCATCTGGTCAACCGACATAGACCGCTCAGAGCGCACGGCCCCGGCCGACATCCTGCGCGAAATCGATCTACTGAACGGCGCCGACAGCTACGACCCCTTCATCGGCGCGACGCTGCCGTAGTCCGCATCGCACCCGCTAAGAGCGTGTTTAAGAAGGGTGTTGTCCTGTCTGAACCGCGACCGTCAGGGAGCGGTTTTCTGCGGGAAAGTCAGACCG
>JBARRC010000284.1:0-3670 GCA_049644045.1 Phycisphaerae bacterium | reverse complement strand
CGCTCGAGGAGGTCTTCGCGGAGAAGATTCGGGCGATGGGGGAACGTGGCCGGCCTCGGGACCTCTACGACATCGTCAATCTATTCCGTCGCGATGACCTGCACGGTGAACGCCGGCTCATAGTCTCCGTGCTGCAAGCGAAATGCCGCACCAAGGGCATTGCCGTGCCGACACTCGCGGCGATCGAACAGGCGGAGACCCGGGCCGAGTTGGCATCCGAATGGGAGAACATGCTCGGACACCAACTCCCGGCGACTCCACCGTTCGATGCCTTCTGGTCAGAACTCGCCGATCTGTTCGCATGGCTTGAAGGGACAAAGACCCCTGTGCCGCTCGGCTGCATCAGCGTTCCACATGCTGAAGCCGTCGATGCGTCGTGGTCGCCACCACGAACGGTCACAACCTGGGGCACCCCCTCGTCGCTGGAGTCGATCCGGTTTGCCGCCGCGAACCGTTTGTGCGTCGAACTTGGTTACAACGGAACACGTCGGATCATCGAGCCGTACTCGCTCCGTCGTTCCCAGGCCGGCAATCTTGTTCTCTACGCCATCCGTACGGACTCGCGCGAGTCACGGGCGTACCGTGTGGATCGCATCGAGAGCGTTCGAGTGACCGACAACATGTTCACCCCCGTCTATCGCGTGGAACTCGACACGGCCGGACCGGTGTCAGTCCCCTCCGTTGCGACGAGACCCCGGCGGGCCACTCGGAGGATCCGCTCGACCCTATCCGGCATGGTGTACATCATCGAGTGTCCGCACTGCCACAAGCAATTCCGTCGGAAGACGAACAACACGTCGCTCCGGCCGCACAAGACACCCGACGGTTCGCAGTGCTATGGCCGGGGAAGCGGATTCCTCGTCGATACGCGGTACGAATAAGGACGTCTCTTCAAGGGCGGCGGCAATGAGCCGGCGAAGATACTCCAAGGTCGCCTGTGGACGGCAGTGATTCGATTCATGCTGGTGCTTGTCCGCCGCCGGTCCGAGTACATTACCCACAATCGTAGCCGGCACGAGCGTCTCCGATTCGTCTACACGCACCCCCGCGGCGGTGAAAACAGGATCGCGGGCTATTAGCGATATTCCATCAAACCGCTAACAGGCCGCCCACGGGCCGTTGCGATCCCCGGACGAAAAGTATGGTTATCCGGCAAGCCCTGCCTGTTCGAGCCGGCGGATCAAGCTCGGTTTGCTCGCATGGCGGTCACGGAGATCTTGGAGCCGCTTGACGAACTCCTCGGTGCGATTCGCATGGGCAGCCGCGTCTTGCAGGTCCACCAACAACTCGACGGCGCGGTCGTATCCCTTCGGCGTACGTTTCGCGATCCACGCCGAGACCTGCTTCCAGACCGCGGGCGTACGCGACGCTACACCTTCCAGGTGCTTCTTTCTTGCTTGGGCCTCCGCGCGGGCCTGACGCTCGCGCTCCTTGGCGGCCTGCTCGGCGAGACGCTGCTGCTTCGCATGGAGTCGCTGTTGCCAGGCTTCGGAGATTTCGGCGACCGTCCTGCGCGCTGTCGTGTCTTCGTCGTTGTGCGTCGTGTGGTGACCTTGTGCCGTCTCCTTGAGACTCCGCATCAGGCTTCGGCGTGGATTCGGTTCATCTCCCTGAGCGATTCTCAGTAGCAGGCTCTCTTTCTCGGCGACGGCGAGCGAGCGAATCCACTTCTTCAATGCGCTGGCGGGCGGATCGTTGGCCGTTCGCTGGCCGCTTCGCTCGGCGGCAACGTTGACAAGCTCCGTGTCGATTGCGAGGAAGTCCACCAGCGCACGTAGCGGCGCGGATAGATTCTTCAACCCGGCCGGGACCGGCGGTTCCGTGGCGTTGTCGGGCAAACTCTCCGTTTCGATCCCACCGAGCCAACCCAGATAGAGGCACCGCAAGTCACCGTCGAGCAGATCGGCGCGCAGTGGCGTCAACGATGTCAACCATCCCGAACCGTCGTCCCATTCCTCCCATTCGCCGGGCTCGTCGCCGCAGTCGAAATCGAGCAGGACGCAGTCCTTCTTTCTCAGCAAAGAGACGCCATCTTGCCTGCAATACGCTTTGGCACGTACGCCGTCAATCGACGCGCGCGGCAGACGAACCATGAACCGGCGATAGCCCCAGTTTGTGACGTAAACAAACGCATCGAAACACCGCTCCATGAGCTTGATTGGGTCTCCACGAAAATCGCCCCAATGGTAGACGTTGACAAAACTCGTCGTCGTGATTTGGGCGCGTGTGGACAGCCCGCGCAGCCATCGCATGTCGTCCTCGGACAGCGGCCGATCAATCGTTTGAAACCCGTAATACTGATACTCGCTCACAATTCGTCTCTCTCACCCGCAGGAAGCCCAGTGACGATAGGCCTCGATCCACTCCGCACCCGGCGGCGGTGGCGACGGCAGCGGTAGGTCACAGACGGGAATCGCTTGTCGTTTCTTGCCACGAACGCAAACGGCTACGATCTCTTCTCGCTCATTCAGCTCGATGCCCACCACGCTGACGTCAACTCCAAGGACCGTAGTCGCAAACGGAACATCTAGGTGATCCTCGATCATCGTGTACAGACCCATGACCGCTTCCGACTCGTCGTGGCAATCCACGGTCGCTTCCTCGATGAGTGTAGCCAGCCGTTGCTTGCTCAACGTGGCGCGCCTCGTTCTCTTCAGCCTATCAGGCATCCGCCTTCTCCCCGTATCGCTCTTTCGAACCGGCCGTTGACCTTACACCTCACTCGGGGGCTTGCCCAGCTCGAATCGGCACTTGGCGCCGCAGCCGGGCTGGGTACGTCGTGTTCCCGGCGAACACGCATCACATTCTCCCGCGCCATGGGAACGGCCCGCCAGGCTCCGCCCCAGATCGAGTTTGAAAGTCCGCTTGCGATTTCGCGCGAGCTTTGAAACAGAATGGCCGTTGGCTTTCAAACCCCGGCCCAGGCATCGCGGGACTCGGGAGGGAACGGCGCCAATGGCCGGCGGCAGGGTCTAGGGGCGGGATGCCGGGATCCGCTGGGCAAACCGGCATCAATGGCCTCACGGGGAACAGACGCCTGCCGGGTGGAGCCGGCCGAGGAAGAGCCCACCCCTTACCAGAGCTTGTGCGTTCGCGCTGGCTTCCCGCCCCGGTCGAACCCGGTTGGACAAAACCGCACGCACTTGACAGAATGTGTAGGCGCTCTTGTCCTCCATTCCTAGAGGCACCTGCCCGTGGCCAAGCAGCAGTAGGACACACGGCATGTTCGACCAATACGCAAAGGAACTCTCCGAACTCACAGCCTCGGTCACTCGCATTGCATCAGGTTTGTCGTCGATGCGGGGATCTGTTCAACAGGCGTCCCGGTTCGCCGAACAGATCGAGGCGGCTATCGCGAGGATGTCCTCGCCATTCGACCAACTGGTCCTGAACGATCGGCTCACGACATACTTACAGCACGTCAATGAGCGCCATTCCCAACTTCAAGCAGGGATGCAGCGTCACCACGAGGCTCACCTCCTCGTTTCGGCAGCCCTGCCCAAGCGAGGATGGTACCTGAGCGGGCAAGAACCTTGCACGCTGTCACTCAGCTTGGCCAACTCAGTACGAACGGAGGATTGGGAACAAGTCGATCTGGAAGTGCTGAATTATCTGCCAAACTTCGAGATGGAAGCGCTAAAAGAATGGTTGGCACAGCATGGAGTTCCCG
>JBARRC010000283.1:0-7486 GCA_049644045.1 Phycisphaerae bacterium | reverse complement strand
AGTGACAATCATGCGTCAGCGAGGTCGAAGCTCGCTACGGGGCGCCGCCCGACGATGAAGACGATCAGCAGGAGCAAGACGGCCCCCGCACCGAGGCCGTAGTACCACGGCTGCTTGTACACGCTGCACATCACGTCGCCCAGGCCCATCGCGACGATCGCCGCGACCACGGCGTAGGGAAACTGTGTCCATACGTGCTCCTCGTGCCGGCAACCGGACGCAATCGACGAGAGCACCGTCGTGTCACTGATGGGCGAGCAGTGATCGCCAAAGACCGCCCCCGCCAGCACGCTGCCGACCGAGGCGTAGAAGAGGGTCAGCGCTTCGGCTGGATCGAGATCGGCAACCAGGCCCGCTCCGATGATCACGGTGGCCGGGCACAGAATGCCCATCGTGCCCCACGACGTGCCGGTCGCGAAGGAGATCACGGCGGCACTTAGAAAGATCGCCAGCGGAAGCCACACCGCCGGGAACTCCTGCGCCTTGAGGTGTGCTACCACTACGTCCCCGAGCTTGAGGTCCTGCAATACGGTCGACAGCGACCAGGCGAGGATCAGAATGACAATGGCCGGGAACATCCGGGCCATGCCTTCGAGTCCGGCGTCTACCACGTCCCGCGTGGAGCAGACACGGGCCAGGAGCGTGAGGATGACGGCCACGAACGCGGAGAGGATGGCTCCGTAGAAGATCGACATGTAGGCGTCGCCTTTGCTGGCGATGTCCGCGGCCTTTTGCCACCAAGGGATTGGCTGCTGCATGAGTTCCTGGCCGCCAACGGCGTGATAGCCCGTGACGGCGAGAACCACCACCGTGCCGGCGACGAGAACGAGGACCGGCAAGAGTCCCAGCCACCACCTCGGCGGGGTCTGTGGCTTTTCTTCGGCGTCGGGCTTCGGTGCGGTGGGGTCCGGCTCGATCTTGCTGAGAACTTTTCGTTCGGATCGTTTCATCGGCCCGAAGTCCCGCCCGGTCAGCGCAATTAGAAAAACCAGCACCAGCGCAAGGATTGGGTAGAACCGGTAGGGGATGCTCTGCAAGAAGGCTTGCCAGCCGTCGATGACGGCTCCCTGATTATTGATGAGAAACGTGGGCGCGCCACCTTCGGTTACCTTGTCGATTCCGGTTTGGATGTAGCCGATCTCCGCCCCGACCCACGTTCCGATCACGGCGATGGATGCGACCGGAGCGGCCGTCGAATCGACGATGTACGCCAGCTTGGCCCGGGAGAGTTTGACCCGATCGAAGATGGACCGCATGGTTGGGCCGACGATCATGGTGTTGGAATAATCGTCGAAGAAGACCACCAGGCCCGCGAGCCACGCCGTCAACGCACCGCGGCGAGGTGAGCTGGTCTTTCCGGCGACAAGCCTGACGAGCCCCTCGGTCCCGCCGTTGCGGCCGATCACGCCTACGGTGAATCCGATGACCAGCGTAAAGACCATGATCGTGATGTGCCCGTATCCATTGGTCGGATCGGTGACCGCTCCGAGCAGGTAGCGTTCTGCGGCGAGGCGAAAGCCCGCGATGATCGAATGCAATTGCGCAAACGCATCAGCGGCGGCCAGGCAGGGCACCATCATGTAGGCCCCGACCAGCACGCCCACAACCAGCGCGGGCACGACCTGCCGAGTGAAGATAGCCAGGATGATGGCAATCAGTGCCGGCAGCAGAACCCATAAATCGTAGGTGAGCGGGTCTTTCGGCTCGCTGGCCGTTGCGGCAGCGGCTGTGGAGGGTGTTTGCTGTTGGTGTGCCGCCTCATCACTGATCGCCGGACCGTCCTGGACCGTAGCGGGTGGGGTGCCCGGGTCGGCGACATCGGGATCCTGTGCGTACACGGACGAGGCCAGGCTGCACCAGGTTCCAACAAGGTAAATGGCAATCATCCAGGCAACCCCTCGATACCAACCGGTGCTTGTCGACTTCATCTTGATCACGATCAGCTCCCTTAGTATTTCAGCTTCGACACCCGCTTAAGGCCTGGCGATGACCGCTCGGAATCACCCCCGTTACGACCTTCGCCGGTTACGCTTCCCAGCACGCCGCGCCGCGTGCTCGGCTTGCTCAGAGTGTACGGTGTTTATCGTCAGGATCAAACCGTCCGCTCCGGGGTGGCTTATGTAGCGTCATCCCTTGTGGATGACGTGATCCGGCGCAGCGGTGTGGGGCGCCGGGGACAAGCCCAATACTGTTCGGCACGGCGATTGTGGGTCAGGAGAGTCGCGAGGTGGAACGAATCGGACCGAAACACGTCCAAAGCGATGGGCAGACGTTACGTATGATCGCCCGAGGCGTTGCGGCAACGTGAGCAAGCGGTCTTACGATTTATGGGCTCTGTGGTTTTGCGCCTAAGAGCGTGTTTGAGAAGTCGGGTGCCACTGGCAGCTTGCTGCCAGTGTGCTGCTTGAGGTAGGCAAGACACGGGCGGGCAAGCCGCCCGTGGCACCCATCGAAAGGGTTGTCCACGCTTTTCAAACACGCTCTAAGAAAACTGCAACTTGTGCGTTGTACAGATTGGACGAACACGACGGATCGGGTGGAGCATAGATGACCGATGCGAGCCATCCAACCGGAATGACCAGGATGCAAACGATCCTCGACCACTATGAGAGGCCGCTCACGCGGTATGCCGCGCGGATTACGGGCAACATCGAGCTCGCCCGAGACGTGGTGCAGGAAACGTTTCTGCGTCTGTGCTCCGAGGACCCGGCTGAGGTGGACGGGCACCTTGCACAGTGGCTGTACACGGTTTGCCGCAGCCGGGCCCTGGATGTGCGAAGAAAGGAAAGCCGCATGCACGGGCTGGCCAAAGCCGTCACCAATGTCTCCGGAGACCCTGAAGACGATCCCGCCAGGATCGTCGAGGGCCAAGAGCGGACCGGGCGGGTGCTGCAAGTGCTTGCATTGCTGCCGGGAAACCAGCAAGAGGTCATTCGGCTGAGGTTTCAAAGCGACTTGAGCTACAAGGAGATCGCCAGCGTTATGAGCCTCAGCGTCAGCAACGTCGGATACCTGATCCATACGGCGATCAAGAGTATTCGTGAAAGGCTTGGCGCGTGCTAAAACCGTACCGCGACCGCAAGGGAGCGGCTGGCGGAAGGATAAAGGGTGAAGGATGAACGCTACTCCGTAGCGCGACTGTAATGGAGTGGATGACCTGTACCGCAATCGTAAAGGAATGGGCAAGCCAACAGCGAGCCGCGGGCTTTAGCCCGCGCGGAGTTCAAAGAGAGTTGTGACCAAACAGAAGAATGCAGCACCGCGCAGGCTAAAGCCTACGGCTCAGATAGGTGCGACGCACGAAGCAAGTAGGGTGGGTCATCCGACCCACCATCTGATCGCCCGTAAGACGACGAGGAGTCTACCATGACCATTGATCCTAACGATCCGAGAGTTACCGCCTATGCTTTGGGCGAACTTGACGATACGGAAGCTGCGAAGATCGAGGCACAACTGGCGCAATCCGAAACCCTGCGCCAGGCTGTCGATGAGATCCGCGAGACCGGAAAGCTTCTGACCACGGAACTTGAAAGCGAGTCGTGCCCAACACTTTCGGACGACCAGCGCAGAGCGATCGTAACCAAGGCCGCGGAAATGAACGGGCGCATCAGTCCACGCGTCAGCAAACGCCCCCGGGCACTTCGCAGATGGTGGATACCGGCCACCCTGGCCGCCTCGCTATTGATCCTGGCAGCCGTGAGCTACACGCAGTTCGGCCACCTGTCGAGGGCACGGATTGGGATCCCGGGCGAGAGAGTGGCCGGAATCCCCCCACGGGCACTCGGTACAATGGAGCGCAAGGTGCAGTCTCTCCGTTCCCCACGCATGACGAAAACTGCTAGGGGGCACAGGGACCGGCGAATAAAGTGCAAAATGCCGGCAGCGGGGCGGAGCGTCGACCCAGTTGGAAACGCTTCCCTGCAGCGACTGGCGCCGCTTGGGTGCGTTAGCGGGGTCAGCGCACCGCGGGCACGTGGCGGCGGCGGTCAAGGTGTGTTTGGTCCACGCGACGGAGACTCGTATTTTTTCCTCGACTTCGACGCACCGCACTCTGCGCTCAGCACCGAATCCTATGACCACATCGTCGAGAACCCGTTCCTGCTGGTTACGCAGAATTCGCTTTCGACGTTTTCCATCGACGTAGACACAGCCTCCTATGCCAACATCCGCCGCTTCCTAAACCAGGGCAGGCTTCCACCGCCTGGGGCGGTGCGGATCGAGGAGATGGTCAATTACTTCGACTATGACTATCCGCTACCGGCTGGCGATGATCCCTTCTCCGTCAACGTCGAGGTGGCTGATTGCCCGTGGGAATCCGATCATGTCCTTGCGCGGATCGGCATCAAGGGCTGGGAGTATGAGCCGGAAGAGCGCCCGCCGGTCAATCTCGTGTTTCTGATCGACGTCTCAGGCTCGATGCGGCCGGACAACAAACTGCCGCTGCTCAAGCGGGCCATGGAAATGCTCATCAATGAGCTGGCAGATGACGACCGCGTGGCAATGGTGGTCTACGCCGGTGCCTCGGGTCTCGTCCTGCCGTCCACACCGTGTGACGAAAGGGGGAGAATCCTCTCGGTGCTGGATCGACTCCAGGCCGGCGGTTCGACCAACGGTGGAGCGGGCGTTCAGTTGGCCTACGACACGGCTGTCGACAACTTCATCGAAGGCGGTGTCAACCGCGTGGTTCTCGCGACGGATGGTGATTTCAACGTTGGCGTGACGAGTCAGGGTGAGCTGGTCCGGCTCATCGAGGAGAAGGCGAAAAGCGGTGTGTTTCTAAGCGTGCTCGGCTTCGGGATGGGCAACTACAAGGACTCGACGCTGGAGAAGCTGGCTGATAAGGGCAACGGCAACTACGCCTACATCGACACTGAGCACGAGGCTGAGAAGGTGCTCGTCGAGCAGATGGGTGGGACGCTGATCACCATCGCCAAGGACGTGAAAATCCAGATCGAGTTCAACCCGGCTGAGGTGACGGCCTATCGCCTGATTGGCTATGAGAACCGGTTGCTCGCGGCGCAAGATTTCAATGACGACACCAAGGACGCGGGTGAGATCGGTGCGGGCCATACCGTGACAGCCTTTTATGAGATCGTGCCTGTGGGGGTGGAAATCGATCTACCCACGGTCGACCCACTGAAATACCAGACGTCGCCGCTTGACATTCCGTCGGGGGAAGAACGGCCATCCGAGCCTGGAGCACAAGCGACGGGTGTACATCCGCGCGGGCTGAAGCCGACGGCGCGGAGTGATGAGAATCCGCGCGGGCTGAAGCCCGCGGCTCGCAGCGGTGAAATCATGACGGTCAAGCTGCGTTATAAAGAGCCGGACGGTGTTACCAGCAAGCTGATCGAGGTCCCGGTGGAGGACGCCGGTTTGACACTCACCGACGCATCCGACGATTTCGTCTTCGCCGCGTCGGTGGCATCGTTCGGCATGCTGCTTCGCGGGTCGGAGCATAGCGCCGATTTCACCTACGAGGCCGTGCTCGAAATGGCCGGCGCGTCACTCGGTGAGGATCCCCACGGTTACCGCGAAGAATTTGTGAGCCTGGTCGAACACGCGATCGAGCTGCAACCTGAACAGCCGTGATGCAATGATGTCACGTGGGGCGAGTACACTGGTCCGCACAGCGGACTACCGACTAATCTGATCGCTGGATGCTGAATGCCGTCTACTTCGACGGTGCCACCACGTCGACCTTGGTCACGCGGACCACTTCCTCGACGGTCGTGTAGCCGTTGAGCACCTTCGCCCAGCCGTCTTCGCGCATGAGCTTCAGGTTGTTGGCCTGGGCGGCTTCCTGAATATCGCCGGCCGAACGGCGCGCCAGGATCATCTCACGAATCTCGCCATCGATACTGAGCAGCTCAAAGATACCAATCCGTCCGCGGTATCCGGTGTGGCGGCACTCGCGGCAACCCTTCCCGTGGTAGAGCTTTTGGCCTGGCTCGACCTTGAAATCGGGCGGGATGTCCACCGGCTCCGGTGTATATTCCTCACGGCACGATGTGCAGATTCGCCGCACCAACCGCTGAGCGAGCACGCCGCTGATCGCACTGGAAACCAGGAACGGCTCGACACCCATATCGAGTAGACGCGTGGTGGCTGTGACCGCGTCGTTGGTGTGCAGCGTGCTGAAGACCAGGTGACCCGTGAGTGACGCGTTGATCGCCACCTCAGCCGTCTCCAGGTCCCGAATCTCACCGACGAGAATCACGTCCGGGTCATGCCGCAGGAAGGAACGCAATCCCGACGCAAACGAAAGCCCGATATGCGGCTTGACCTGTACCTGCTGAATCCCGTCGATGTAATACTCGATCGGGTCTTCGATCGTCAGAATCTTGATCCTGTCGTTCTTGATGGTGTTGAGTGCCGCATAGAGCGTCGTCGTCTTGCCGGAGCCAGTCGGCCCGGTAACGAGAATGATTCCGTACGGCTGGGAGATCAGGTGTTCGACGCCCGCACCGGCCTCGTCCATCAACCCGAGGTGGTCGAGCGACATGAGTGTCGACTGCTTGTCCAGAATACGCATGACCACCGCGCCACCGAATGCGGTCGGGATGACGCTCACGCGCAGGTCGATGTCGCGATTCTGCGCCTTGATCTTAAAGCCCCCGTCCTGTGGCAGCCGCTTCTCGGCGATGTTGAGGTTGGACAGAATCTTGATGCGGCTGACGATGGCGGCGTGGAACCGGCGGATTTCGGGTGGGACGTTGGTCGTGTGCAACACGCCGTCGATCCGATACCGGATCTTCAGGTCGTCCTCGTAAGGCTCAACGTGAATGTCGCTCGCCCGGTCGCGGATAGCTTCCAGGAGGATCTCGTTGACGAGTTTGACGACGGTGGCCTCCTGCGCCTGCTCGATCAGGTCCGCGTTGTCCGGGTCGACCTCACTGATGACCTCGACGCCGGAATGGCCGATCATCGCCTCCACCGTGTGCCCGCCGACGCCGAAGTGCTCCTTGATGATGCGGGATATCTCCTCGCTCGTGGCCAGCACCGCCTCGATCTTCGCGCCCATCAACATGCGAAGTTCGTCAAAGGCGTAAAGATTGAACGGGTTGTTGGTGGCCACGCGGATGGTGCCGTCGTGACGATCGATCGGGATCACGCGGTCGCGGTGAACGACCTTCGAGGGCGTTTCCTTGAGCAACTCGGGATCGAACTCAACCTCGCCGAGGTCGATCAGGGGGATGGCCAGTTGCTCGCTGTAGATTTGCAGGTAGTCGTGTTCCTTAATGAATCCCAGACGCACCAGGCAGTGCTCGATTCGCTCGGATGCCTTGCGCGCTGCCGCTGCCTGCTCGAGTTGAGCAGCCGTGATCTTCCCACGTTGGAGCAGAACCTTGCCGAGACTCACCGGATGCTACCTGTCTCTCTCTATAGGTACGTCCACACGGTAACGCGATCCGCCGTACGGTGCGGGCCGCGCAAACTAACCCCGCCTTTTTTATACACATTGATCGGGCGGAAGGACTCACGC
>JBARRC010000282.1:0-3305 GCA_049644045.1 Phycisphaerae bacterium | reverse complement strand
GCATCATCCTCTGCACAACCTACCAGCCTACAGGCACATAAAGGGCGACGTCACCCACTATCTCGGAACGCATCAGCCCCTCCCAATCACCCCAACCGGATTCAAGCAACCCCCAAGACGGGCTTGTATCAGCCCCCGAAACGTGCTATTCCTCTACGTGTTAAACGCGATTATCACGCGGACCCGGCATTAGATTCCGCGGGAGGCGGACGGTGCCCCGGGTAACCGACCCGCTCGGCGATTGCCTTGGCGAGTGACTGGAAACTGGGCTCGGGCGCTTCGACCCACGGCTCGATGCTGATTCGGCGCAGAGCGGCGGAGGTAGTCCGACCAATGCTCGCGAAACGGAGTCCGCGCGGGCTGAAGCCCGCGGCTCCTATTGCTTCGACGGCCGACGGGCTGGCAACTGACACGACATCGACACGGTCAATCACTGCTCGGTCAAACGCGCGGGGGTGGGTTTCGTACAATACAGGACTGAGCAGTTCGACCTGAGCCCACGGCTCGGGCGGCTCGACAAGCGACGATCTCGGATAGCAAACCTTCCCGTGCGTAACCTTGGCGCGTAATTCCTCGAACAGACTTTTCCCATCCCCACCGGCGCTGACAAGCTCGACGCGTAAGCCTCTTGCCTCGGCTGCTCGTCGCGAGGCTTCAGCAACGACAGCTACCCCCGGTATTCGAGCGGGCTCGGGTGCGACCGCATCAATAGCGTAAACACTGGTCAGCACCAGCCAGTCGTCGGCGCCGAGCTGACGGACCGCTTCAGCCGCATCATCGATAACACGCCGCTCCAGAACCGGTTCGAGCACGGCTGTCAGGCCGGCAGCACGAACGGCAGTCGACAGCGGACCGTCAGGAGCCTCATCGCGTGTGACCCAGACTCTCATGGCATTTCCACCAGCGAGCCGCGGGCCTGAAGCCCGCGCGGACATCCGCGCAAGCTGAAGCTTGCGGCTCGCCATAGTCGTAGAACTTGTGTAACGCAGCACTAGCCTTCACGGCACGCTCCTAATTCGCGCATCAAGCGATCCGCCAGCATTGGGCCGACTTGCTGCGGATCGTCCCCCGTTTCGACGGCTTCAGCCATGCGACTGCCATCTTCGCTGAAAAGCTGACCATGCAACGACAACGCCGCTGCATCGACCGTTGCGAGTGCCCCGACCGGCACGTGACAACCGGCGCCTATCGCCCGAAGGAAACTGCGCTCCGCCTCCACGCCACGGCGGGAGTGTTCATCGTCGAGTGTTTTGACAAGCGTGGCCGCAATGTCATTCTCTCGCGTTTGGACGGCCAGCGCCCCTTGAGCCGGTGATGGGACGAACCGGTCGGTTGGCAGGTCGATCCTGTGCGGCGGATTGATCCCCAGCCGCTTGAGACCGGCGGCTGCGAGCACGACTCCGTCGAGATTGTCTCGCTTGATTGTGGCGATACGCGTGGCCACGTTGCCGCGGATGGGAACGATGACCAGGTCACCCAAGCGACGAAACTGCGCCGCGCGACGCGGGCTGCTCGTACCCAGCCTGAACCCGGGTCGAAGATGGTCGAGATCGAGGGCCTCCCGTGTCACGAGCACGTCATGCACAACTTCGCGGGGCGGCACCGCGGCGATGACAAGGCCGGGTGTCACGGCGGTCTGGAGGTCCTTGTAGCTGTGAACGGCGAAGTCGATGTGCCCGCGCGCGAGGGCCTGTTCGATCGCCCCGACGAATCCGCCGACGGGCCAGTCGGCGTCGAACTTCTGCTCCGTCGCGACATCACCGTGCGTTTTGATGACGACCTCGTCGATGGTCACCGATGGGTGCGCGGCGCGAAGCCGATCGACGACCCACCGCGTCTGCCAGAGGGCCAGATCACTTCCCCGAGTCCCGGCACGCAGTGTGGTCATGATGCGATTTGCCTGAAGCTCTCTTTGGCTGCGTCGATGACAAACTCGATCGATTCGTCGTCGTGAGCGGAGGAGACGAACATCGCCTCATACCCCGAAGGCGGCAGCCACACATTCCGGTGGAGCATCTCACGGAAAAACCTGGCGAACAGCTCGTGATCGCACGCTTTGGCGTCGTCGAAGTTGCGGACCTGGCGATTGCGAAACGCCATCCCAAGCATGCCGCCGCGGGCGCCTGTTTGGAGGAGGACGCCTGCCTCGCCCGCACCCGCGCGAAACCCTTCCGCCAAACGAGCCGCTTTGACGTGCAATGCATCATAGAAGCCCTCGGCCTGGCACAGCCGCAACGTTGCAACGCCCGATGCCATGCCGAGCGGATTTCCGCTAAGCGTACCGGCCTGATACACCGAACCCAGCGGGCTCACCATCGACATGAGCTTGCGCGATCCGCCGTATGCAGCGACCGGGAGGCCGCCGCCGATGACTTTGCCCATACAGGTAAGATCGGGTCGAATGTCGCAGAGGTTTTGGTAGCCACCCCAGGCCACGCGGAAGCCGGTCATCACCTCGTCGAAGATCAGCAGGCTGCCGTGGCGATCGCACAACGAGCGAAGCCCTTCCAGGAATCCTTCAACCGGCTCGACGTAGCCCATGTTGCCCGCAATCGGCTCGACGAGAACCGCGGCCACGTCGTTGCCGTGTTCGGTCATGATTCGCTCGACGTCCGCGAGGTCATTGTACGGAGCCAGGAGCGTCGATTCCGCGAGGGATGCCGGCACGCCGGCGGAATCCGGTACGCCGAACGTGGCGGCGCCCGACCCGGCCGCGACCAGCAACGTATCCACATGCCCGTGATAGCAGCCGAGGAACTTGACGATCTTGGATCGACCGGTCGCGGCGCGGGCCAGACGAATGGCACTCATGGTCGCTTCCGTTCCGCTGTTGACGAAGCGAACCATCTCCACCGACGGAAGCGCGCCGACGATGATCTCCGCCAGCTCCGCTTCTGAAGCGCAGCAGGCACCGAAGCTCAGGCCCTTGGCAGCCGCCTTCTGCACGGCCTCGACAACCGCCGGGTTGGCATGCCCGACGATGGCAGGCCCCCAACTGCCGACCAGGTCAACGTATCGCTTTCCGTCCGCGTCGAAGATGTAAGGTCCTTCGGCCCGCTCCACGAACACCGGCTCACCGCCCACGGCGCGAAACGCGCGCACCGGGCTGTTGACGCCACCGACCAGGACGGCGCACGCGCGGTCGTATAGGGCTTGGGACCGAGGAGAAGAGCCGGTGGTTTGTCTTGTCATGGCTGAATCCCTTTCGGTTGAGAACACACTCCGTGGCGATGTAGCCCAGCGGGACAATCGCTGGACCGAGAATCCCTTCTCGGTCCTCTGACAGGTGCCGAGAAAGGATTCTC
>JBARRC010000281.1:0-1661 GCA_049644045.1 Phycisphaerae bacterium | reverse complement strand
CGAATGGCACTGCCGTTGGCAACTTCCGTCTTGGCAGGCACTTACGTTTTTTGGAGCGCCGCGCGTAGCTCGTCCCGTGGGTCGTGCATGTATGGGTAGCGATCTCGGCAGCGTTTGATGACGCGCGGTTCGATCCGGCCGGGACGGAGGGGTACCTCCCGGTCCGCGATACGTTCCAGCGCCACCGCCCACAAGTGTTGCGCGTCAAGGACCGAGCCCGTCGACAGCAGAATCCAAGCGGACAGGACCGTCTGGCAGGTGAAGGTGAAGCTCAGACGACGCGGCTGCTTGCCGTGCATGGCCGCGGCCGTCGCGATCACCTTTCGGATCAGATTGTATGCGAGCAAGGTCACCCACAGTTCCCGACGAACCATGCACGGCGACTTGCAGCGCAGGTGATCCAGGCCCAGGGTCTGCTTGATCTCTCTGATATCCAGTTCCACGTTCCACCTCAGGCCGTACAGATTGGCAATGTCCTCTGCGGAATATGCCTCTGGATCGGTCAGCGTGGTGATCACGGTAATCTCTTCCGTCCGGCACTCGGTATCGGGCAGGTCAAAGCGGATCTCGCGCAGCGTCAGTGTCTCGGGTATCTGCCTGTATAGCTCCTCGGACATCCACGGCGGCCGCTTGGGGCGATCCCATGTAATCAAGTGGTCGTTGTGGCCCAGTCGGTGTCCGCGTCGAAAGTCGCTGATCCGGCGTTGGTGCAGCCGCGTGCACGCATGCACACCCCGAAGTAGAAGCAACGCCAGCATCATGAAGGAACAGTAGTAGCGGTCGAACACCGCGACATCGCCTTCGTCGAAGGCGTCGAGTATCTCGCGAAGCAAGGCACTTTCACCAGTCTCCTTGCCTTCATAGGGGCCGATAGCCATGTCGCACACGCATGCCGTTGCCGCAGACACCACTGTGCAGCATCGAGCAATCGGGAACCCTGCTCCGGCGCGTTGGGTGCTTAGCTGTGGGAATTCCGCTTGGTTTTCCGGTGTGTCCGGCATGGTAATGGTGAAACCGTCAACCAGTTTGGCGTGAAGTCCGTTCCACAACCAACTTTCGTCGGCCTCGTGTTCCAGCTGCCCTGCCGACTCAATCACCAGGTTCTGCAATGCCGCCAGGCTCAGCTTGGCCCGCGCCCGACAATAGTCGCCGGTATCCCCGGCCGGGGGTTTCTGACCGATCTGCGTCATGTAGGTCGTAATGTCAGCCACCGCTGCGGCGCATGAGACCCCCTTGCCGTCACGCAGGGCCTGAGCGAGAAAAGCCCAAAGGGTGACGTTGGTTGAGAAGATGTCGTCCTGCGCGAACAGCCCGTCCTCTGCGTCGAAGGCACGTTCGATCGCCTTCGCGTCCAGAACGTCAGCGAAGGGCAAGCCTTCGCCCTGAAGAAACGGGGCGGCTACCGCATCAAACCGGCCATTGTCATCCATTCGCTCCGCGACTACGCTAGTCATAACAAAACCCTCCCTGGCTTTGTCCTTTGGGAAAGCACAGCCAAGGAGGGCTGGAAATAACATCGGCCTTGGAGGGCCGAGAACATCATAGCTATCCAGAGTGCCGGAGCAAATCCTTCACGCACGATGGAGATCGCTAACAATCTCCGCGTGCGCCCGTGGAATTCTCGCGCCGGCGGGGCTCAAAATCGACGGCAGTGCCATTCG
>JBARRC010000280.1:0-3602 GCA_049644045.1 Phycisphaerae bacterium | reverse complement strand
CGGTGCGTCACTCCGGCAGTGTGGTCATCGGTGTTGGCAACGAGCGTTTTCAAGCAGTTGCCAGCGGCGTCGCATCAGCGCTTCGAGGCGACGTATCGTCGTCCGGGAGCTGTTGGACCGCCACGCGTCCGCCAGCCGGTTTCGTAGCCGGTGTAGCTGACTTTCAAGTCGATTGATGTCGTATTGTCCTTGCGCTGTTGCGTGCACGGTTCGCTTCACCGTTGGAGACTTTTGACCCGCCCACTCTATTTATACGCACAGACGACCGGAATATCCCGCCCCGGTCACGGGAATCTTGTCAGAGTTTGTAACAGGTGCTCTCCCCTGGGTTTTGAGCCGGGCTTCGTGACCAGTGTGACTCAGGTTGCGTATCGGCCCTGATTGCGGCGTCTCCCGCGCTTTGACCGCTAATGGATGCTGAACGATACTACCCGGCAACGTGTTTCATAAAACTAAGACCGAACAACGCAAACCGTGGTGGGAGAATCGGCTATGAGCATGCGGCGAGGGTTTGATCGTGTTGTTGTACCGTTGGCAGGGGCACTGGGAGCCGTCGCCGTCGCCGGTACGTTGTTGGCTCGTGCGGAGGAACCGAAACCGGAAGCAGAGCCAAAACCTGCGATAGTGGAGCAGAAACCTCCATCGGCACCGCAAGTTCAGAATCAAAAGCCCGAACCGGCGCTGAGAGGATACTGTCCCACGGCATACCATCTCCTCGACAAGGCGGTCAAGGGTGACCCGGCCAATCAATCAACCTACGCGGGAGAGCTGTATTATCTTTCAAGTGCCGAAGCCAAGAAACAGTTCGATGCCGATCCCGAGAAGTTCTTGCCGCAGTTTGCCGGTTTATGCACGACGGCGCTCGGAGGAAGCTACGGCAACCGATTGCCGTCGGACCCGGAGGTATTCGCAATCGTCGACGGCAAGCTCTATTTGTTCTCCTGTAAGCGTGCGAAGCGGAATTACGAGATTGCGCCGGAGATCTATATCAGCAACGCAACGATACGATTCAACAAGCCCGCCCTGGATGGTTATTGTCCCGTCTCGTATCAGCAGCGGAGCAAGGCGATCAAAGGGCATCAAACGTGGAAAGAGCGCTATCGCAGCTCGATCTATCACTTCGCGAGCGCGGGCGCGCGAAAGGCCTTCATCGACGATCCCGAGAAATACGTACCGCGGTATAACGGCCATTGCGCGGAGGGCATGTCCAGAGGTAAACGCTACCTCGCCGATCCCACACAATTCATTGTCAATAACGGGAAGACCTATCTCTTTTTTGACGCCAAAGCCAAAGTACGATTTCAAATCGATCCCACGCCCGTGATCAAAAAGGCTGACGCCAATTGGGTCACCCTCGAAAACGAGGAGAAGACGCGCTGGCGCGAGCTGCTTGAAAGCTGGCGGGAGTAGGCGACCTGGCGCCGTCGGTTTTACTCCAGCGTTCGGTGCTGAGGGGCCGATAAAAGACGGAACGCTTTCATCAGTACCAGTAGTGGCGATTCTGCACAGCCCCATGGCAAGCGACTCCCCGTCCAGCTCCTTCAGATCCAGCCTCGCCTCGACCGGCGTGCTCATCCTCTGCGTGTTCCTCTGGCCGGCGATGATGACCTTTGACGCCGGCGACTGGCCCAGCCCGAATCAGTATCCCAACAATTCGCCACCGGTAAATGCGTGTGGTGTCGTGGGGGCCTGGTTGGCCTATCAGCTCCATTATTACCTCGGTGGTGGTGCTTATCCGCTGCTTGTGTTCGCAACGTTGGCGACATTCGCGCGACTTGTTCGCGGTCAGATTAGCCATCTCTGGGAACGGGTGTTTGGGGTGGCGTTGCTGGTGGTGTGCGTGTCGGCGTCGGTTCACTTGATCTCGGGACCGGGGACGGCATCGCTGCCGGTTGGCCACGGTGGCACGATCGGGTATGCCCTTGGGGAGTTTCTCAAGCTGAACCTGGACCGACTTGGGACGCTGATCGTCCTGGCGTCCAGTCTGCTGGTCGGGCTGCTTTTCGCCACGGAAGGATGGGTGCTTACGCTGCCTGCAACGCTGAAACGGATCAGGCGGACGTCCGGCAACGTCAAAACGTTCGCACGCGGGGTGACGCCGGCTGCGCCAACGACCCGACCAATAACCCCTGACGACGGCGTGACCGCGGATGAAAGCGAGGCTCTGCTCGAAGCTCGGGGACCGCTACCCAAGATCAATTCGCGTCGCCCCAAGCGCGCCCAAAGGGACGACGACCCGGCGCAGTCGACGCTCTTCGACAATAAAGAGGGTGGGGGGCTTGACAAGGACCCCACCCGTTGCAAAGGCGAGGAGATTGAAGAGTTCCACGCCGAGGCGAAGGAGGAGGCTTATCCGCGACAGATCGAGAACTGGCCCTTACCCGCACTCAGCCTGCTCTATCAGCCGGAGCCTGGGGTCACGGTTCAACAGGAGCAGATCGTCCGCAAGCAAGCCCAAATCCTCGAACGAACGCTCGAGGAGTTTCGACTCGACGCCCGTGTGGTGGAGATCGACACCGGTCCGGTGATCACGATGTTCGAGCTGAAGCTCGGCGCAGGAATTAAAGTCTCGCAGATCGCGACCTTGTCGAACGACATCGCCCGGGCACTGAGAGCCCACGCGATTCGCGTGGTCGCGCCGATCTCCGGTAAGAACACTGTCGGGATCGAGGTGCCCAACGTCGATAGAGAGGCGGTCCGCCTCCGGGAGCTGATGATGCTTGCCGGCAAGAAGGCATCAGCCATGAATCTCCCGTTGTTTCTTGGCAAGGATGCCGGTGGAGCACCACTCGTCACGGACCTGACCCAAATGCCGCACCTGCTCATCGCCGGCACGACGGGGTCGGGCAAGAGTGTCTGTCTCCGCGGGATCATTCTCAGCCTGCTGATGACCAAGCGACCTGACCACGTGAAGATGATTCTGGTCGACCCCAAGATGGTCGAGTTGAGCCAGTTCAAAGATGTGCCGCACCTGATGTGCCCGATCGTGACCGACATGGTTCAGGCGGAAAAAATCCTGGCGTGGGCCGCGATGAAGATGGACGAGCGCTACGAGCTGTTCGCCGAAGCCCACGTGAAGAACATTGCGGGTTACAACAGCCTTGGCGCGGACGAGATTCGCGCCCGGTTCAAACCGGCCACCGAGCAGGAAGAAGCCCGGATCGCCACCTACCTGCCCTACATCGTCATCATCATCGACGAGCTGGCTGATCTGATGTTGACCGCCGCCAGGGAGGTCGAGCATCACCTCTCACGGCTGGCGCAGAAGTCGCGCGCGGTCGGCGTTCACATCATCGTCGCCACGCAGAGGCCCGAGGCGAGGATCGTCACCGGTTTGATCAAATCGAATCTTCCGTCGCGAATCTGCTTCCGTGTGGCCTCGCGTACGGATTCGCGGATTGTCCTTGACCAGAACGGTGGCGAGGTCCTGCTGGGGCAGGGTGATATGCTTTTCCTCCCGCCCGGCATGCACAAGCTCATACGCGCCCAGGGAACGTTCCTGGAAGAGGTCGAAATGCGCGCCGTCTTGGAGGACCTCGCCTCCCGTGCCAACCCCGAGTTCCATCCCGAGCTCGTGCGCTTGCGAACACCCGGTTCCAACC
>JBARRC010000279.1:0-4817 GCA_049644045.1 Phycisphaerae bacterium | reverse complement strand
CGTACAGCTCTCGCACGCGATCCAGGAACGGGGTGATCGGTTCGTGCTCTTTATGCACCAGGGCCTGCATGCGCCCGTCGCGCACCATGAAGTTGGTGGCTGATGTGTCTTCGTCGAGGAGAAGGGCGGTGGCGCCGGCCTCGATAGCTTCGAGAATGTTGGCGGCTTGGCTGGTGCTGCCGCTCGCATCGTCCGTACAGAAGGCGGTCGTATCGCGCCCATAGGGCAGATCGGTGATGAACGGGCTGATGTCGACGCACTCGACGCGCCGGCCTTCCTCCGCGCGAATCTTCACGGTGTCACGGTTTGTCACCACGTACTCTCGCCCGTCGCCTGGGATATGCGGATAGACACCACGTTCCAACGCCTTGAGTAACGTGGATTTCCCGTGATAACCGCCGCCGACGATGAGCGTTACGCCTTTGGGGATGCCCAACCCGGAGATGGTCGATCCAACTGTGACAACTGTGGGACCGACTTTCGAGTCGGTCATCCCAACTGTGGGACCGACTTCCCAGTCGGTCATCCCATCTGTGGGACCGACTTTCCAGTCGGTCATCGCTGAGTCATGCGACCCATGAACCGGATGCGGCACTTCCACGGTCACGCGAAGCGACTGCGGCGATTGAAACGGTACGGCCTGTTCGCGGGGCAGCGGGCGGTCGCTGGCGCCGCTTTCGCGCGGAAGGATCGCCCCGTCGGCGACGAAAGCGACCAGCCCCATCACATCCAGGCGATCGCGAATGTGTTCCTGGTTTTCCACGCACGCGACAAACGACTGACCCTCCTGCTGGGGAAGGTCTGGCCAAATCAGCCCGCGGGCGACGATCGCGGGCAGTTCGCGGCAAAGCATCGTCTCGGCTTGCCGGGCCATTACCCGGCGCCCGGCGGCGGGCAGCCCGACCTCAAGCCGTGCCTCCACCCAATCGGAGGCAATGACGACAGCCGTTCGTTCGAGCACCCCCTGCCCGCCGGCGTCGATGCTGATCAGACCACTTTTGCCCGTTCCGCGATTCCCACGAGCGATGCCGCGGATCGCGCGGCGGACTTGACGTGCCAGGAAATCTTCCAGCGCGATCCGCCGTACGCAGTTGTCGGACAGCTCACCCGGAAGTTGCGAAGCAGACTGCGGCACCCGCACGCGCACCTTCGACGGAGAGGCAAACGGATCGCTCTGCACATGATCGATGTAGAGCGTGAATCGATCGAAGTCGTACGTGCCCCCCAGATCCTTGTACGCTTTGTATCCTCGCCCGTCGATCCGAGCGAGGATCTTCCGCAGGTCCTCCGCGTCGGGCATTCTTCGCTCCTCACGATGCTAATTGCCGGCCGAACGCCCGGGCCCGCTCAACGAGCTTCGCATCGGCACGGATCCCGTCGGTGGTTTCGACGCGGCTGGCCACGAACGCACCAAGCCATTGGGTTTTGCTGAAGTCGCCCATGCGCCGGCAGATTTCCATGACCAGGTCGGCACCGTCCTCGTCTCCGCCCCCGGCCGTAATGACCGCCGCCATCTTCCGCCCCTTCAGCAGGCAATCGTAGTCGCCGTCTTCGTGGAATTTGAACATACAGAAGGAGCGGTCCATGGCCATCTTGAGCGGCCAGGCGGGCGACCAGCAGAAAACCGGCGTGGCCCAGACGATTACGTCGGCCTTGAGCGTCTTGTCCAAGACCGCCTGCATGTCATCCTCGATGGCGCAGCCGGGCTCGTCGGCTTTTTGTTGGCAGGCAAAGCATTCCCTGCAACCCGTCAGGTCGTTCAGCTCGGAAAGCTGTATGGTCTCGGTATCGGCGCCAGCCTGTCCAGCCGCAGCCAGTATGATTTCCAAAACAGCCTGCGTGTTGCCCTGGGGTCGAGGGCTGCCCAATAAAGCGAGTATCTTCATGATGCGTTTCTCCTTGTTAGGGACGGTCGACACAAGGTAGTGTACCTCTTCCTCGCCCCCGGATAAACCGGGATGGGGTAGCGGATGAAAGAGCCGTACAAGCAGCGATTATTGGGAAGGCCACATGTCACACACTCAGACACGGAAGTTGGACTAACCCGGCATACACGTGCCGCTTGAACCCTGTGGACCCTCGTAGGGATAGGGCACACCTTGGAACGCATCCACCACCGCGCTGATGTCGCAGAAATCGACATTGCCGTCGGGAAGGTCCTGCGCAATGTCCGTGCACGGTTTTGGCGGGCCCGTCGGGATACCGATAAAGCCGTCGACGACCGCAACGATGTCGATAAAGTTCACCTCGCCATCCGGAGAGGTGTACCGGTCTGCGGCGGCGTCAAAAGGACCGACTATGTCACCCCATTTCGCAACGGTCGGCAGTTGCAGCAGGTTTGAGTAGGATTGCTTCACGGAGCGATTCTCCGGGACGGCTTCGATTTGGTACTCCGCGCCTGGCACGATGTTGCAGTCGGCCACTTTGATCATTCCCTTGTTCCACCAGTCGGTGAACACCGGAGTCGATCCAAGGCGCGAGATGCCCGTAGTCGGATCGGGCTCCCCGACCCACATCTGGTCACCCTCGACGAAGCTATACTTGGCTGGCAGGCTTGCAAAGGTCACGAGCAGGGCCTCTGCGGTTACCCCGGCGGGGGGCGCCGCTACCGTCAGTGTCAGGTAGCGATTCTTAGGCGTATAGCAATAACCGTCGATGCACACCGCCTGGCCCGTCTCAATCGTGTTGCAGTCATGGTCCGTGGCGCAAACGCCGTCGCTTGCCGGCAACAGCCGGTTGGCCTGCCCGCCGGGATCGTTGACGGTCACCGTCCAGCAAGCGTCAAGCGCCTGGCCGCAAAGCGAACCGGTTGCGGTGCAGCAGAAGGCTGAAAGACCGAGGGGCATCTCACCACCGTTCATGAGGGTCTCCTGGTCGTAGACGTAGCCGCTTTCGTGCTCGCCGGCGCACACCAGGTTGACGTCGTAGTCGCAATCCGAACTGCTCCACGGAACATCCCACGACACTGTGGCCGTGTTGCCGCCGGAATCGGCGTCGACCTCCACGCTATCAGGCACCCAGAGCGTGACCTCGTCCTTCTCGTAGATGTATTCGCTGCATTGGGGATCGACGAAAACGACCTGCCCCTGGTCATCCGACAGATAGGTGTTCCGCGGATTCTCGCCGCCGAAACACAGGATGCAGTCGTTGCACTCGCCGATCTTCGTAAACGTGATGTGTGCCAACGTCGTATTGCCGTGGGTGCCCACGCCGCCGATCTGGATGCCTACGGCGTAGAAAATCTCACCGGCGACTTCATTCACGGTCTCATACAGTTCGAGCGGATAATCGGCGCCCGGCAAGATGCTCTCGAACGCCAGGCAAGTTGGGTCGTAGAGGATCATCATCTGGGCGCCGACGATGACCTCTGCGGCCACACCGAGGTGCACATCGACCTCGACCATCTCACCCTCCTCATAGCAGTTGTTCGGCGGAGGATCGACATACTCGAAGGTCAGTGTCGGGGGAATCGTGCGGGGATCGCAGTCACGACACTCGCCGCTGACAGTGTATTCTTGAACCAGAGCGACCCCCGGCGACAGAGCGAAGATCAAGGAGAATTCGACAAACGCGCACGCGCGCACAATCCTGTTGAAATGCATAGACATTGCTGTCTCCTCTCCAAATGCGTAAACACCGTATTTCCTCTTAGTTCCGGGCAACAATCATCACTCGACACGTATCCACTCCTTTACAGCCCGGAACGCCACCTGAACTAGAGTACTATCTACCACGAATGTTGCCCCCTTGTCAAGACCACAGAGGAGGTTGTCGTTCGGAGTCCGTTTTCGATAACAGAAGGACGTTCTTGCTCATCGGCGTGTTCCGATGTGGACATCTGTCACTTGTGGAAACTGGCATTAGCTTGGCGTTATGAGGTTCAACCTCATAGCATTGCACTGTCTCATAGCACTGCACTGTGTTACGAATGATTGCCCAGTTTAACGCAATCACATCCTGTTGGTGAAAGACAGGTAATTAGAAGACCTCCCTCCATTTTCTCTTTGCAGATTGCTAGAGTATTCAGGCCAGTACGATGAGTTGGTGGGGGGCGGTATCTGGTTGGGCACGGGCTGCGCACAGCTCTCTGAACATCCTGGCACACTTTTCCCGCCGGGATGGGTCGTGGCTGTAACGCCAGTGATCGACCAGGCCGAGGGCGTCGGCGCAGTTCATCGCGCTGGCGGGGTATTGTCGCCAGTGTTCGGCCCCCAGTGCCCGGTGGAAAGCGGCCGGTCCGCACGCCGGCAGGCCCGAACTGGCACGCAGGACGAAGTTGTACGCGATCCCGATGGCCGCGACCACGCCGTCGATCACGTCGTGGCCGTAACACTCGCTCAGCACGCTGAGACGTCCCATGATCCGCTCGTCTGGGATGTGAGCGATTTCGCGACGGATGAACGCCTCAAGCGGCTGGCCCAAGCGGGCAACCCATTCTTCGCTGTGGCGCGACGCGGCGGCGCAGGCGCGGTGGGCGAACGCCTCGAGCGCGGGTCGGCCATCCTGCTCACTATCGGCCAACCGGCGGAGCATTGTGGTAAGGTTGCGCTTTGGGGAGTAGGTACAGAAAACGGCCTCGCGGTGGGTGCGCTCCCAACGGTTCATCGCCTCGGTCAGTAGTCGGCGTCCCAGCCCGCGCCATGACCAGTCAGGGGTCGCCGTGATTTCGTAGGCGCAGACGTAGGCGGCGGGTGGGGCGGAGGGCAGCGACGGCTCCACCGGATCTGATAACTGATCCCGGCTCAGGTGAAACTTCTCTGTTGCCTTCCATTTCAGATAGGCCAGCAGCGCCTCGTCCTTGTCGGAGCCGCTGGTCT
>JBARRC010000278.1:0-3828 GCA_049644045.1 Phycisphaerae bacterium | reverse complement strand
TACGAGACTCCGCGCGGGCTAAAGCCCGCGGCTCGCTTTGGCGTTTTACGCTGTGCCGAGAATCCTTTCTCGGCACCTGCCAGAGGACCGAGAAGGAATTCTCGGTCCAGCGATGTTCGATCATCCGCCGGTCTTTGCCCCGAAGTCAAACCCTTCAAGCAACGACTCCAACGCGTTCAAGTCGAAAACACGCGTTTCCGGCGTGGTGACACGGTTCGGATCGAACAGGGCCGGGTCCACCTGACCGTCGTGGATTTCGACCGAAATCGTTCCTTTGACGGAGCCGAAGTCCGTGATCGCGAAGGAGCGTACCCGCTCAGTAGCAGGGTCGTACACGATCATAAAGGTGCTGCCGATGAGTTCGTCGTCCTCATCGCCGATTTCCACGCCCTCTTCGTCGATTTCGATATCCGAACTCTGGCGGGCTGCGAAGATCACCAGATGTTCCAGGTCCTCCAGGGCTCTGGCATCCGTGATGGGAAACGTCAGCAGAATCGTGCCATCCGGCTGCTCGGTGATCGTCGCGTCGGTGTCCGGCTGCGTTCGTATGAGTTCCTGAAACGCCTCCACCACCTTAACCGAGCCGAGTTCACGCAGCTCCTCGCCGAGATCCAGATCAAGGTCATCTATGTCGATGTCTTTCGGGAGGATCAACAGCGTTTCGCTGCCCGGTGGGAAAAACATCGTGAGGATGGGCTGAACGTCGGCGTCCGGGATTTGAAGCTTGCGGAGTAGCACCCAACTCTGGTCGGCTGAGAGGGCCATCGACAGGTCCACCACCAGCGGCGGCTCATCGGCGTCCTCGGTTACGATCACATGGATGTCGCCAACCACCCCGCTTTCGGAGATGTGAAGCTTGCCGTTCACGGACACCTCCTCGATGACGATCGAGTCGAGAGTCAGCTCGATGAGTCCCGGCTCTTCGATCTGCTCGTTCAGCTTCGCCAGGATCGTGGCCGCCTCGACGGTAGGACCGCCGTTGGATGGGAATAGCAGCCCGACCATCAGTGCCAGGCAGGCGGCCATTCCGAGCGTCGACAGCACCGCCGGTCTTCTGAGTAGTTTGAGACGTTGGGAGTGGCGTGGAATCGGACCCGATTGAAACTCGGCTACACTGTGTAAACGCACCTCATCGGATGGTCCCTCGGGCACCGGAATCCGACTGCCCACAACACGAAGGTTCTCGTGGAACTGTTGGTCGCGATCGTGTGACGTATTCATGACTCATGTCCTTTCGATATTCCTTAGGATCGCGCGAAGGCGATTCCTGACTCGATACAACCGGGTTTCAACGCTCTTGGCCGATATCCCGAACTCCCCGGCTATGTCGGCCTGCGAGCGACCTTGGAAGTAGAAGGCGAAGACGAGCCGCTGCTCAGAAGCCGGCAGCGATGTCACTGCGAGGAGCAACTGCCGAGCTGATTCCTCACGGATCATGACGTCCGCCGGCAGGGGGCGCGATTCCAGGTCCTCGACGAGCTGTCGCGAAAGCTCCGCGTCCTGGAGCGGTAGGCGGCCACGCTGTCTTTTGGCTTGGCGCCAGTGCCGGCGGATCAGATTGCGGGCGATGCCTCGTAGCCAGGCTTCGCACTCCGTGTCATCGTTTGGCATCCGTCGATGACGCGCAGCCTCATGGCAGGTTTGCTGCAAGAGGTCGTCGGCCGCGTCCCGGTCGCCGTGAACGCGAACCAGAATGAAGCGATAGAGTGCGTCACCGCCGGCGAGAAACATCCGCCGCAGCCGCCCCTGACTTTCGCTCGAGCTGCCGATAGACACGATCGGCTTGAGGCTTACCGCCGGAGTGGCTATGTCCACATGGATGCCTCCGATTCAACGCGTTGTCAAGCGGCCTCGTCGTCTTCCATCTAGATTATGCGCGACACGTTCCAAATCCCTCGCGTTCCTCACGGATTCTTACAAAACAGAGGTGGCCACCCATCAATGGTGCTCGTAACCCACCGTCCGCAAAGAGGTTATAAATATAGGCCGGGAGGTCCGTTTTTCGCTTGATTTCGCATCTTCATTGTGGTATTTAAGTGGTTTGAATATCGGTCGTGCTTTATCTATGGATACAGGTGGAGGGTGTGGCGGGCGGTGTTGGCAAGGCCAAACGCAACGGGACGACCAGGTATCTATCGAAGGAAGGGATCGGATCATGAAAGAAGACGTGGTGTGTGGAGGAAGTAAGTGTCTCGGTTGGAGGATGGCGTTGGCTCTCGGTGTACTCACCGTGCCATTTGCGGTCCCTGCGTACGGAGCGTTCACGGAAATTCATCTATCCGGCGAGCCGGGCCATGTGGCCATCTTGGATGGGATCTATAGCAGCTCGTTTTGGGCCGTCGGGGCCGCGCTTCCCAACGGGATGAACAGCCAGTACACGGATGGGACGATCACGGTGACGCGCGTCGACGACGACGGGCAGTTGGATCTTCTCGACCTGTTGGGGGGGCCGTCGGGGACTGACGATGACGACGTCTGGACCGACGGTATCGCTCAGACGCAGGTGGAAGCGAGATTCGCCGGGTATTCACAGGAGTTCGGGTACAAGATCCTCGGAGTCTACTACAAGCTCTTTGATGTCGTGGGCACCAACTTTAGCGTGACAGGCAGTGGGACTGTCTCATTTGGCCCCGGCGCAACCTGGGAGTGGGCGCGCCTCGACGACTCCGACGGTGGGCCGCTCGTCAATCCCTATTACTCAGATGAGTCCTCGAACGGTGACGGACTCGACCATATGGTGACGTACCACGTCACCGGCAAATCCGGCGTCCCCACCACGTCCAACATCTGGTTGGTGTTCTGGGAGGATCAGCCCGGGCCCGTCGGTGGTGGATCAGACCGCGATTTCAATGACCTCGTGGTCGAGATTACTTCCGTGGAGTGCGAGGTGAACGACGACTGTGACGACGGCGACGAGTGCACGGATGACATATGCAACGCCGACTGGGTGTGTGAGAATCCCGACAACGGGCTTTGTGGTGCATGCTGCCTGAGTGACGGCACGTGCGTCGTTCATGTCCTTGCCGTGAGCTGTGCAGGCACTTTCATGGGGGCGGGCACCGTGTGCACGGCGCCGGAAGCCTGTTGCCTGCCGGGCGACGAGGGCTGGCTGATCTGCAGGATGCTCGACCCGCTGTGCTGCGAGGACCAGGGCGGGGTGTCTCAAGGGGCTGGAAGTGTCTGCACGGCGCCGGAGGCCTGCTGCTTGTCCGACGGCACTTGTGAGATGCTCGACCCGCTCTGCTGCGTGCTGGACGACGGCGAGCCACAAGGTCCCGGCGCCCAGTGCACGGCCGAAGAGGCGTGTTGCCTGCCAACCGGTGATTGCATAATGCGCGACCCCCTCTGCTGCGATGACCTCGGCGGGACGCCCCAGGGCCCCGGCACGGTCTGCACGGAGTCGGAGGCGTGCTGCCTGGAGGACGACACCTGTATCATGGTCGATCCGCTGTGCTGCGATGAGCTCGGCGGGACGCCCCAGGGCGCGGGCACGGTCTGCACGGCTCCTGAGGCCTGCTGCTTGGAGGACGATACCTGCATCATGGTAGACCCGCTGTGCTGCGATGACCTTGGCGGCGTACCGCAGGGGGCCGGATCAGTCTGCCTCGGCATGGAAGCGTGCTGCGATGCTGCCGGGGTGTGCTACATGGCCGATGCACTGTGCTGTCTGGCGAACGGCGACACGCCGCAAGGCCCCGGCACGGTCTGCACGGTTCCCGAGGCTTGCTGCTTCCCGAATGACACTTGCCAGATGCTCGATCCGCTCTGCTGCGTTGACATGGGTGGCGCGCCGCAGGGTGCTGGCTCGACCTGCGGGGGCATGGAGGC
>JBARRC010000277.1:0-7555 GCA_049644045.1 Phycisphaerae bacterium | reverse complement strand
GCCTCGACCGCTTCACGGTCACCTTCGATTCACCCAACTATGTGTACCTCGACGAAATCACGGTCGAAGTGACAGGCGGTGTCGCTCCCGTTGTCACCCAGACCCGGCGCCGCGAAAACGACGGCCCCGAAACCGTAGAGATCGTCTTGGACCGCCCCATCCCGATGGGCGAGACCACCACCTTCACCTTCAACGACGGCGTAGCTGTCAACGTCGTCGAGTACACCTTCGCTCCCGGGGATACGAATGGCAACGGCCTGGTCGACCTCTTTGACGTAGCCACCTTCCAGAACTGCTTCGCCCAGACCCCACTCACCGGCGCCTGCCACGCCGTTGACCTTGTCGCCGACGAAACACTCGATCTTGCCGACTACGCCGAGTTTCAACCCGCTCTCATCGGCCCGTGACCGAGGATGAGTGAGGTAGGGTGGGTCATCGACCCACCTTCTGCTCTCCAGACACGAGCAAACGGCAATCCAACAAGCAGGTGGATCAATGACCCACCCTACGCGGCTTGCAGGTGCTGAGAGAGGATTCTCGGGGCAGCCCGGGGCCGGCGGGTGGAAACCCCATCGTTTTGGGGCCGTTGCCCGTCCCTGCTGACGCAGAGATGATTCAACCACACTGGAAGCGAATGAGGCATCGTCCTGCGATCTCAGCATTGACAGGGTCCCTGAGCGTCCTTGACACCGGCGTACCATCCAGCAACAATCCACGCTTGTTGCGGTGTTACACCCTCAAGCTCTCTTGGAGGACGACCAGACATGGCCCGAGGGCAACTGCGAGCTATTGGTTCCGTCACGGTGTGGATGATTGTCTTCGTCGCCCTGTGGCTTACGTCCACCGTGTTCCTGGTGATTCTCTACACGGGTCGAGAGGAGCTGGCTGACGAGAACACGCGGCTCAAAGACGACAACCTCCGGCTGATCAGCCAGCCCGAACGCGACTCCGTGGAGCTTCTCAAACACGCGAAAAAGGAGGGGCCCACCGTGGTCGGCCTGCTCGAGGGGGCACGTAGCGAGACCGCTCGCTTGGCCACGGGGAATCCCGCCGATGATCCCGCGGTGGTTCGATCCACGCTGGACGAATTCCTGCTGAGAATCCGAAGTGATCGAATCATCCCCCAGCCTCAGCGCTACGAGGACATCTCCTACGACGAGGCCCTGAACATGCTATACGAAGCGTTCAACGCCGTGCATGAACAGATGGCGGCAGGGAGCGACCGCGTGGCCCAGCTCGAGGCTGAGGTGGACAGGTTGGTCCAGGCCAATACCCAACTGAGGAGCGACTTTGATAGGCGTACGAGGGAGCTCGGAGATCAGCTTGCCGAAGTGGAAACCGACCGGGCGGAGAAGCTCCGGGAGCGGGAAGAAGCCCTCGCGAGGCTGCAGCGCGAGTTCGAGGACCGCCGACAGGAGAACGTCGCCGACCTGACCGAGGAGCGCCAGCGTGTCTCTGCTCTCAAAGAGCAGGTCGCGCAGCTCCAAGAGCGCTTCGCTGCCTACCGGGGAAAATTCGATGAGTTGATGATCGGCCCCGAGGAGCTCTCGACCGCAAGACAGCCGGACGGTCAGGTTTTAACAGCCATCCCCGGCGACAATGTCGTTTACATCAACCTTGGCCGGAAGGACTCGCTCACCCTTGGCTTGCAGTTCGCGGTGTACTCAGCCGAGACGGGAATCCCCGCCGATGGACGGGCCAAAGCGCGGATTGAAGTCGTGTCGATCTCTGAGGAGTCGGCGGAGTGCAAGATCGTCCACGTGGTCGGCCATGACCTCATCCTCGAGGGGGACCTGATCGCCAACCCGATTTACGATCGCAACCGCCCGCTGAGCTTCTTGGTTGTGGGCGAGTTTGACATGGACCATGACGGCTCACCGGACAGCGACGGGGCCGCCACCGTCGAATCGCTGATCACCGATTGGGGCGGAACCCTGTCCACCGAACTGACGGCGCTGACCGACTTTGTCGTGCTCGGCGGGGCGCCACCCCGCTCCCGCTCGGGTCGCGACGTATCACCGGAGCAGCTTGAGCGGGTCAAGGCCGAGCGACAGGTATATGACCGATATATGGAAACGGTTGCGTCCGCCAAAAGCTTGTCGGTGCCGATCATGACCCAGGAGGTTTTCTTGAACTTCCTGGGGTACATGAGCCGGTAGACCCGGCGGCACTGAACCAAACGGCGCTCACCCCCGGCCGGATTTGCAGGTCCTTTGCCCTTATATCGCATGCGGTTCCGATTTGACGGTCCGAGAAACATGGTGTATAATATATATGTAGGGAGTTCTACCGATTTAAACCTTCGATATATTTTCTAAGGTGGGATTTAGGTAACGTCGCAATTGTCGCAGCACTGAATGTGAGAAGTGTGCGCGACCAGTCGTCCACTGACGAGTGTGCCTTCCTTTTGCGCGACTTCGAGGCCAAGAAAAGAGCGATCCTAGACCGCGTCGACATTCTCGACGTGGTTTCGGAGCATGTAGCGCTGAAGCGTAGCGGCCAGCGGTGGGTGGGGCTTTGCCCCTTCCACGCGGAGAAGACACCCTCATTTACCATCCGGCCGGATCACGGAACGTTCAAGTGCTTCGGGTGTGGCAAAGGTGGTGACGTTTTCTCCTTCGTGCAGTTACGCGAAAACATACCCTTCGTCGAGGCGATGCACATCCTGGCCGACCGTGCGGGCGTCGAGCTGGGCGGTGGAAGAGACGAAACATCGACCGGGCCCGATCGCGCTGATCTTGCGAGGGTCAATGCTTGGGCACTACGGTTTTTTCGTTCGCAATTGCTGGATAAGACCACCGGCGGGTCGGCCCGCGAATATGTGCGTCGTCGGGCCGTTTCGGATGCGACGGCGGAGCGATTCAGCCTGGGGCTGGCGACCGGCGGCACCAACGGCCTGCGGGAGGCGGCGGGGCGTGCGGGGTTCGACACCTCGTTGTTGCTCGCGGCTGACCTGATCCGGCAGAATGAGCAAGGGCGTTTTTACGACACGTTCCGAAACCGCCTGATGTTCCCGATCCGTGATGCGACCAACCGAGTGGTTGGTTTCGGCGGCCGGACATTGGGGGATGATCGCGCGAAATACCTCAATACGCGTCAAAACGCCCTCTTCGAGAAGGGGAAGGTGCTCTACGGCATCGAACTCGCTCGCAAGGCAGCCGTCGAGCGCCGGCGGGCGATCATCGTGGAAGGTTATCTGGACTGCCTGGCCGCCCATCAGGCCGGCTTCACCGAGACCGTTGCAACCCTGGGCACGGCGTTGACGGAGTCGCAGGTGGAGTTGCTGCGGCGCTATTGCGAGCAGATCATCCTTCTGTTCGATTCGGATGAAGCCGGTGAAGCCGCGGCGGAGCGCGCCATTCAGGTTGCGGTGCCACGGAACGTCAGCGTTGGGCTGGCCCACATTCCGGATGGCAAGGACCCGAGTGATTTCCTGAGCAGTGCGAGCGCCGGCGAGTTCTCGGACCTGTTGAACCGGGCTGTCGACGCGCTAGAATTCAAATGGCATCGGACACGGGAGCGCTTCGAGGGGGATGCTTCCGACGCGAAGCGGCGCGAGGCGGTTCTCGAGTTTTTGCGTGTCGTTGCGGATACGGTCGACACGAAGGCCGTGGATGTCATCCAACGGGGATCACTCGTCAACCAGGTTGCGCATCTGTTGCAGATGAATCGAGGCGAGGTAGACCGCCTGTTGGCTCGTTTGCAGGCGAGACGTACCGGGCGCGTGGCTTCGCCCGCCGAACGAGCGGACGAGCCAACCCGTACGGCGCCCCTCGACGCGGAGCGGATTGCGTGGACCCGGGTTTTGGAGGTGTTGCTGAACGAACCCGGCGCGCTGGCGGTTATCAAGGAGAGGCCCGATGTCACGGCGATTGCTGACGATCGCGATCGCCGTATCGCGACGATCGTGTTCGAGCTGGCCGGGGAGATTGGCGAGTTTCGTCTGGCCGATGTGCTGGCGCGTTGCGACGATCCTGCGGACGCCGAGCGTGTCACGGAACTCGCTCATCGAGGGGCGGGCTTGGGCAACTACGAGGCGATGTTGCGTGCGGCCTTCGACCGAATTCGGCGCGCCTCGGAGGACCGGGAGCTGGAGCGTAGCAAGGAGAGGCTTTTACACGTGGAGACACAACCGCAACCACTTGCGGGTCCCACTGCCGATCGCAAGACGGTTTGCGACGGCATGAAGAAGCATGCGCATTTTGCGCCGCGTCGCCTGATCCGCCAAGGGGGCGAAGCACTGCCTTAGCCGAGGCAATCAGTCCAGGCTATTACCATGGAGTGGCCATGAGCGAAGTTGTCGAACAAGTTGTGGATCTCATTCAGTCCGCCATTGATGAGCTGCTCATGCGTGGCAAGGAGCGCGGTTACGTCACCTGGGAGGAGATGAATGAAATCCTCCCCGACGACGCCATCGATCCTGCCCAGCTCGAGGTCATCATGCTGCGTCTCGAGGAGGCCAAGATCGAGACGCTGGATGAGATCGACGCAGAACGGTACGAGCAGCGGCGCAAGGGCGATTCTCAAAAGCGGGAGTCTCACAAAGACGATCCACACCAAACGAAGGATGGTAGGAAAACCCTCGAGATGCCTGAGCTCACCGACGAGGCCGGTGTGAAGCGCATTGACGACCCGGTGCGGATGTACTTGACGCAGATGGGTGAAATCCCGCTGCTCACGCGGGAGGAGGAGATCCGGCTCGCGAAAAAGATCGAGCTGACGCGGATGGCGTTCAGACAGAAGGTATTGGAAAGCGACTACTGCACCGGTCTGGCGGTCGAGACCCTGCAGCAGGTGCATGACCGAGCGTTGCCCTTCGACCGCACGATGAAGATATCCACCTCGGAGCACACCGCCAAGTCGCGCATCAGCGCCCGCATCCCCGTCAACCTGGTGACGGTGCGCAAGCTCATGAGACGCAACGAGGAGGATTGGGCCGTACTGCAGGCGTCGCGATTAGCGGCGAGCGTACGACGCGAGCTGCGCCAGCGCATGCGTCATCGACGGCGAAAAACATCCAAACTCTTGGAGGAGCTATCGCTGCGAACCAGTTGCATCCAGCCGCTGATGAAAAAGACTCGGGGGCTGCATCGGAAGATGATCGACCTGGGACGGCGTCTCGCAGCTCAGCAGAAGCGCCGCACCATGTCGGAAGAGGATCTGGCGACCATGAAGGAGGAACTGGTCGGAATCGAGTCGCTCTGCCTCGAGAAGTCCGAGGCGCGGGGTGAGCGCCTCAGGTCGATCGGGCGCGTCTTCAGTGAGTACGAGGACGCGAAGCGCAAGCTCTCCGGCGGCAACCTGCGTCTCGTTGTCAGTATCGCTAAGAAGTATCGCAACCGCGGCCTGAGTTTCCTCGACATCATCCAGGAAGGCAACACCGGACTGATGCGGGCGGTGGACAAGTATGAGTACAAGCGCGGCTACAAGTTCAGCACCTACGCGACCTGGTGGATTCGACAGGCGATCACGCGTGCGATCGCCGACCACGCGCGCACCATTCGGATCCCCGTCCACATGATCGAGACCATGAGCCGGCTGCGCAATATCAGCAAAGAGCTGCTTCAGGAAATGGGTCGGGAGGCGACGATCGATGAGATTGCCAGGCGGGCGAAGATGCCGGTCAGCGAGGCCCGGCGAGTCCTTAAGATCTCACGCCACCCGATCTCACTGGATCGACCGGTTGGCGAGAGCGAGGATTCCTATTTCGGCGATTTCATTGAGGATGGTGCCGCGGAGTCCCCGGTCAGCACGGCCGGCGGTGGCATGCTCAAAGACCGCATCGAAGAGGTGCTCAAGACGCTCACATACCGCGAACGCGAGATCATCAAGCTGCGATACGGCATCGGCGACGGGTACACCTACACGCTCGAAGAGGTCGGCAAGATCTTCAAGGTCACACGTGAACGCGTTCGCCAAGTCGAAGCCAAGGCCATTCGCAAACTGCAGCATCCGGTGCGCGCCAGAAAGTTGGAGGGCTTCCTCGAAAACCTGACGCTGACCCCATCTTCGAATTAAGGTCTATCCCAAAGCGTTTGTGGAACCGGCTCCTTTGCCCCAAACGCACCCAAGGTCAATCACCGTTATGGCCCCGGGAAGGGATACTCGACGCCTCTGAACGCGTCGACCGCGCCGGAGATGTCGACGAAGTTGACGAGCATATCCGGAAGGTCGCCAGCGAGATCGGCTCGCGCCTTGATCACGGCGCCCGGAAGGTTCCTGAACTTGTCGACCACGGCTGTGATGTCGTTGTAATCGGCGTCACCATCCGGCGGCGTGCACGGTGTCACCGCGCAGTCACCGACAAGATCGCCCCACTCGCTCGTCCACACGGTCAGCGCCGGCGAGTAGTTCTCCTCCGTGGTCGGGTCGCATTCGCAATGAATCGCCTGTATGTCGTACTGTCCGCCGGGAACGATCTCGTCATCGAAAACGTGCAGCAGGCCCACTGTGTTCCAATCCATGCAGTGCGGGTCGGATTGTAGATTCGCACCGGTAAAGAAGGGCGGCGTGCCACCATCGGAACAACCGGCGTGTTCGGAAACCGCACGCGGCTCCGAAACCCACATCGTCGTGCCATTGAGAACGTCGAAGGGGGCGGGCAAATCCGTGAGGGTCACCCGCAAAGCTGTTATGCAGCCCGCGTTGCCCGGTAGCAGTGACAGGTAGCGGTTCTTCCGGACCGCATCGGGCTCGGGCGCCGGCGCCGTGGAAGACACGCATTCACACTCGTCCGGCACGCCGTTCCCATCGCAGTCGATGCTCGTTCCATCGGTGATATCGCACTCATCAGGAACACCGTTCTCGTTGCAATCCGGTGAGGTGCCGGCCGAGATGTCGCAGTCGTCGGGCACGCCGTTGTCGTTGCAGTCCTCTTCGCACTCATCGGGGATGGTGTTGTCGTTGCAATCCAGGCTGCCGCCGCATCCGGGAATATCGCAGGGCCCGCCAGGCTCTCCGCAATCGACATCGCACTCATCCGGGATGCCGTTACCGTTACAGTCCAGTATGCAGTCGCCCAAGGCCGACAGGTCGGTCTCGGAGAAGTCCGGGTCGACGCCGTTGCCCTTGGACAGGCCCACCAGTCCGTCGGTCGCGGCGATGTCCAAGAAGCTGATCCGAATAACGCCGTTGAAATACAGCTCGATCTGGAACGTGTTCGAGCTGGACTCACCGTGCTCGGGCATGTTCAGCCAGGTCACCACCGCCCGATCCTCGAGTTGCTGCCAGCTCACCGTTCCGGCCGTGTACGAGTCCAGATCATCGAACAGGCCTGAGATTCTCGGCATATTAAAGTGATTTCCCAATGTCTCCCAGTACTCATTGTCAGCGCTGCCGAAGGTGAGGTATCCGTTGCTTCCGACGTAGAAGGTCGAGTACCAGGTGCCATATAGCGACACCGTATATCCGCCGCTCAGCGAGACGGCCTCGGAGTCGTCGTCCGAGAGGTTCAGGACCGTTCCCAGGGTTGGATCGACCGGTAGCGACGTGATCGGCTGAATACAGGCGGTGTAGAATTCGTAGGAGTCGTTGGGTGTAAACCGAATCATCACGT
>JBARRC010000276.1:0-3795 GCA_049644045.1 Phycisphaerae bacterium | reverse complement strand
TGGCCAATGGGAGGAGTTCCAGAACTACCGCATCACGCAGGAGAACCTGCGCCTCTATCCACACCAAGCGGCTATGCAGTGCGTGGATTGGCCTCTCGCGGCGTAGCGGGCGACCGGTTACGCCCTTTCTAATTACCCCACGAAGAGCGAGGCGTGGGAGAAGCATCGCGTCAGCGCTTACGAATTCGTCTTGGGCGAGCTGGGTCGGTTTGAAGAGGAAGGCGACACGAAGCTCGCACCTCGGTACGAACGCATGGCCGCCTACTACAAATCACGAGGGTTCGATAAGTAGTCAAGTGCCGCCTCCCTCTAAGTTCCCCGGCGCGAAACGCGATCGCCTGACCCAAGCGTCACAAGCTCAGCCTCGCAGGCCAGCAAAACCACTCTTGCACTTAGCGCGCGTGACAGGCACGTTGAATCGTTGTATGCTTCACACATGGGTACGATGGAGACGAGCAACAAGGCCAAGCTGATGGACGGCCGGGGACTGGCGAAGCGAGTGCGCGAAGCGGTCATGGCCAAAGTCGAGAAGATCCGCAAGGCTACCGGCGTTACGCCGACGCTGGCAACGGTGCTGGTGGGAGACGATCGGGCGTCGGCGGCCTATGTGCGTATGAAGCGCAAGCGGTGTGAAGAGGCCGGCATGAAATCGCTGCACGTTGAGCTGCCCGAGGGTACGACGACCGAGCGGCTCGTCGCGGAGATTGAGAAGCTGGCCGCCGATACTTCAGTTCACGGTATTCTGGTTCAGCACCCGGTGCCGAAACCCATCGACAAACGGGCGGCCTTCGAGGCGATCCCCTTGGAAAAGGACGTGGACGGTGTCACCTCCGGCACGCTCGGCCGCGTTATCCTCGGCATGCCGGCGTTCGCCTCGTGCACCCCGGCCGGGATCATGCACCTGCTCGCGGAGTACAACGTCGAGCTGGATGGGGCCCATGCGGTGGTGATCGGCCGTAGCCCCATCCTCGGAAGGCCCATGGCGTCGATGTTGATCAACAGGCACGCTACGGTCACGCTCTGCCACTCTCGCACGCGTGCTCTGCCGAACATCGTGCGACATGCGGACGTGCTTATCGCCGCCGTCGGGCGTCCACGCTTCGTGCAGGGCGGTTGGATCAAGCTCGGCGCGGTGGTGATCGACGCCGGATACAACGAGGGCAACATCGGCGACGTCGACTTTGACGCCGCCATCGAGCCCGCCTCCCTGATCACCCCCGTGCCCGGCGGTGTAGGCCCGATGACCATCGCCACCCTCCTCGACCAGACCACGGACGCCGCAGCCATGCAGCTCGGTGTCACCCTCTCGTAGACCGATCCTGACTGGTGCATGACACTTTCGGCGAGGGTGGCATGGGCAAGCGGATGAGGCGTCATGCAGCCTGACCCGGTGGACGTCCGCCCGTAAGGAGTTCGTACGGAGGCGCGAAAACGGAGCTTGCCCGTGCAGACAGCCGTCTTGCTCTGCGCACGGGCAAGGACCGCCTCGGAAAGTCCTCGCCTGCGCCAAAGCGTGGTCGAGAGGCGGTCCTTGCCCATGCCACCCGGGGCCAGATGATCCACGGCGGTGGACATTGTCTCAGAGCGTGTTTGAAAAGCGTGGACAACCCTTTCGATGGGTGCCACGGGTGGCTTGCCCGCCCGTGTCTTGCCTGCCGCGGGTCACAGATTGTCAGCCCGGCAAGGTTCTACTTCACAGATCGTACAGCGTCCACCCGTTGGTGCCGGAGGATTCGATCGGCGGGCGAGTCGTCGAGTCCCTTCGCATATCCGGCACCGCCCCCCACATTGACTTTTTAGACTGATCCCGTACCTTCCGATTCTTCTGTTGTTCCTTGCGTTTCTTGGATGAAGCACTGGTATGGCCGAGAACCCGGTTCTTGAAAAGGTCTACGATCCGCGGAAGGTCGAGCCCGCAATCTACGAGCTGTGGGAGCAGGCCGGTGCGTTTCGGGCTAAACCGGACGGCAGTCCGCACGATCGGACGTTTACCGTCATGATCCCTCTGCCAAACGTCACCGGTGCCCTGCACCTGGGCCACGCGCTGAACAACACCTTGCAGGACATCTTGACCCGGTATCATCGGATGCGGGGTTTTAACACCCTGTGGCAGCCCGGGACGGACCACGCCGGCATCGCTACCCAGGCCGTCGTCGAGCGGCGCATTCACGAGACGGAAGGCAAAACACGGCATGACCTGGGACGCGAGGGGCTCGTCAAACGCATCTGGCAGTGGAAGGATGAGTACGAAAAGCGCATCATCAGCCAGCTCAAACTGATGGGCTGTTCATGCGACTGGGAGCGCACACGCTTCACGTTGGACGATGTCTGTGCCAAGGCGGTCCGCCACCAGTTCTTCAGTTTGTTCAAGGATGGGCTCATCTTCCGCGGTAAGCGGCTGGTTAATTGGGATACGCAACTGCAAACCGCCGTCTCCGACGACGAGGTCTACTATGAGACGATCAAAGGCCACTTCTGGCAATTCAAGTACCCCGTGATTGATCCGAAGCCGGGTGAGCCCGAGCACGTTACCATCGCGACGACGCGACCGGAGACGATGCTCGGTGACACAGCCGTCGCGGTTCATCCCGACCCGGAGGGGTTCTTCGACAAACAAGAGGCTGAGCTGAAAGCGATGTGGGACCGACTTTCCGGTCGGTCAAGTAAGGAAGCCACCGAGCTAGCAGCGAAGCTCGAAACCTTGGCTGCCCGCCGCGAGTCGGACCTGGCCAGGCTCGTTCAACTGCGTGACATGGCCAACGACGGCCGAAAGCTGCTGCTGCCGTTGGTGGAACGCGAGATTCCGCTGATCGCGGACGAATGGGCCGATCCGACGCTGGGGACGGGATGTGTCAAGATCACGCCGGCACATGATCCGAACGACTACGAGGTCGGCCTGCGGCACAACCTGCCCATGGTCAATGTGCTCACTCCCGACGGCAAGGTGGCTCCCATCATCGAACCGAACGGCGAGTTCAACCCGCACAGCACCGACTACGCGGGTCTCGTATTCAGCAGCGAAGGGCGCGACAAGGTCGTCGCTGATCTGGAAGCCCGCGGGCTGCTGCACGATATCGACGACCACGAAGTCGAGATCGGCCATAGCGACCGCAGCAAGCTCCCCATCGAACCGTACCTGTCGGACCAGTGGTTCCTGCAGATGGGAGATATCTGCGAGCCGCGGGCTTTAGCCCGCGCGGAGATACGAACACCGGATCTCTCACAGAAGGCTGTCCTCCTGACCTGGACGACGTACGGCTCCTGGTTGCCCGGTGATGAGCGAGGATTCGTCTCGCGCGTTCCCCAAGCGGACGGCTCACACGTAATCCACAACATTCCGGGTGAACCGTACGACGCAAACGATTCCCAAGTGCGCGGCTCTGCTCAGGAGAAGATGCAGGGTCCCTCCGTACTCTTGGACCTCGATCAAGCACGAACCCTGATGCGGGTGATCGCCAACGTGTCCGAACGGCACGGGATTGAACCGTTAGCGGTGGCGATCCTCGCCAACCACGTCCACGTGCTGTGCCAGTCTGAGTTTTCTGGAGAGGAGTTGCTACAGCTTTTCAAAGGTAATGGGTCAAGGGTGCTCAATGCACAATACAGGCTGGGTAAGTCCCCTCGCTGGTGGACGAAAGGCGGATCGACCCGTTGGTCAAAGAAACCGGCCGATCTCACAGCCGCGATCAACTATGTAAAGAACCAAGAGCAGGCGCTTTGCGTTTGGTCGTTCGACGTAGAGTCCGGAGAGGTACACGGACTATTCGAGTCCGCGCGGGCTGAAGCCCGCGGCTC
>JBARRC010000275.1:0-10251 GCA_049644045.1 Phycisphaerae bacterium | reverse complement strand
AGTGTCCGCGGCGTCGCAGCAGTTGGCTGAGGGTCACAGCGAGCAGGCTTCGTCACTGGAAGAGACATCGAGCGCGTTGGAGCAAATGGCGGCCATGACACGCACCAACGCCGAGAACTCCAAGCAGGCCAACGATTTTTCGGGCCAGGCGAGCAAGGCCGCCAACGAGGGCGACAATACCATGGGCCAGCTCAACGAAGCCATGACGGGCATCAACGACTCCTCCGAGAAGATCAGCAAGATCATCAAGGTGATCGAGGAGATTGCCTTCCAGACCAACCTGCTGGCATTGAACGCAGCGGTGGAAGCGGCACGTGCAGGTGAGCATGGTAAGGGCTTCGCGGTTGTCGCCGACGAGGTGCGCAACCTCGCTCAACGCTCCGCCCAGGCTGCCAGGGAGACGACCGAACTGATCGAGAACGCGGTCAACAACTCGCAGCAGGGCACAAAGGTAGCCGGCGAGGTCGCCAAAGCCCTCGGGGCCATCGTCGGCGATGTGACCAAGGTGACCAGCCTAATCGACGGCATTAGCAAGGCCACCGAGGAGCAGGCCCAGGGCGTGGATCAGGTCAACACCGCAGTAGCTCAGATGGACAAGGTCACGCAGCAGAACGCCGCGGGTGCCGAAGAATCAGCCTCGGCGGCGGAAGAGTTGGCCGCCCAGGCCACTTCCGTTAAGGGCATAGTAGACGAGCTGGCGGCCATGGTCGGCGGAAGCAGCGCCAGCATCGGATCGCCTGTTTCGATGGGAGCCGTTCCGAAGACACCGAAGAAACACTTTGATGTCAAGCGCGCTCAGCTCAAGAAGGGATCGAACACGGGGCTGAAGCGCGAACCCGTGGCCGCGGGAGCAGGCGGCAGCGCTAATTCCTCAGACGAGTTCATGTCGCTCGACGGCGACAAGGATCTGAAGGAGTTCTAAAACGTGTCCGGTGTCGTGGCGTGGCGGGCGCCGGTTTGCGAGTTTCCCGGCGTTCGCCCCGTCAGGCCTCGAACACAACGAGCCCCGACGCAACCGGGCTCGATGCCAGAAAGGTTCTTGAGCATGGTTGGGCGGGTGTCAGAAGCCAATTGCTGGCGCCAGCCTGGCTCCGTTGAATGCAACGAGCCTGCTGAGACAGAAAGGTAGAAACACAATGGCGACAACCCTGTTGGACAAACCGAAAACCGATGCGACGGATACACAGAAAGCAATCAACGACGAGGAAAGCAAGTACCTGACCTTCAAGCTGGCCAACGAGGAATACGGCGTGGAGATCCTGAAGGTCCGTGAGCTCATCGGGTTCATGGAGATCACCGCAGTGCCTCAGATGCCCCGTTATATCAAGGGCGTCATCAATCTGCGGGGCAAGGTGATCCCTGTGGTCGACCTTCGGTTGAAGTTCGGCCTTGAGGAGATCGAACGTACCGAACAGACGTGCATCATCGTGGTCGATGTCGGCAAGGAGATCGGGATCGTCGTGGACACGGTCTCCGAGGTGCTGGATATCCACCGGGACAACATCGAGCCACCTCCATCGATGGGCGGTTCTGTGGATACGACGTTCATCCTCGGCATGGGCAAAGTCGGCGAGGAGGTCAAGATCCTGCTCGATATCGACAAGGTGCTGACCGACGAAGACATGGCAAAAACAGAAGAGGCAGCTGCAGGTGGCGATCCGTCATCTTAGCCAGGTCCACCGAAGATCGCGATGTCCTACAAGGCGGCGATTCCGGCGATCAAGAACTGGCCCAGTTTCTTGCCTTTGCCAAAGGGTGGGACCGGTTCCACGTGCTCGGCTAACGCGGCTAGAAGCTGCTTTCTCGGATAAGGACTCTGTAAATGTATCTGACTCCGTCGGCCAAACGTGATCGGGGAGTGGTCCGCATCCATACCCACCCTGTCTGGCCAAGACGAAGCGGATATGCCAAGGCGTCCGGCACAACCTCGACTTCGTAGTAACTGTCAACGATCTTCAGGCGGTTCTGCGAATCCGGGGTGACGGCAATGTCACCGCCCGACACCGAAGACAGACTACGATGTGCGAGGTAAGTCGCGCGCACCGGGTCAACGTTTGTCACGGTGCCCCAGAGACGACCAGGTCTTGCCTTCGAACTGAAGTACACGCGATCCTTGGTGGCAATATCTGGTGCCAAGTCGTGCCTGACATAGCACACGACCTCCGGCCTTCGGTGGTCTAGAATCCTCCCAAGAACCTGCTCCGCACCGACAGGCGTACCGTTGCGCACACTCACATCCCACTCCACAACGGTGCCATCAAGCTCCGCCACGATCCGATTACTGTCAATGGCGGTACGAATGCTCTCTCGCTTCGCGATGGCACGGGCCAGCTCCTCGGTCTTCTGTGGGAGTAGTGCCCGTTGCTTTTCGTTGTTTTTGACCACGGCCAACTCGATTCTGATTCGCTGCACCTCCAGGTCGGCAAGTCTGCTTTGACTCTCAAGTTCCTCCGATCCGATCACGAATAACGTCTGCCCCTTACGAACCCTGTTGCCAAGGCCGATGCTGAGTTCACGGATCACTCCCGAGTTCGGCGCGTAGATCACCTGGCTATCCCCTGGAGTTGTCGTTGCCGGCAGTGCATACCAGCGCGGCAAAGGAGCCGTTACCCAAAGCAGAGCTAAGGCACAAGCGATCGTCACCACTATCATCCGCAAGTTCCAGCCAGACAGGCGGCGCATCTTCATCACCTTTACTACTTCGCCCAGCACGGGCTTCACGATGAGCAGGCAGATGGTCATTACAAACAGAACACCGCCGATCACCTTGGTCAGCCGGTGATAGAGGATCAGGGCGATCCCACAGAAGAGGAACAATCGGTAAAACCAGGCGAATATGGAATAGGCAACCATGATTGCCAACCGCCACGTTGGCAAGACAGCCTCGGGGGCTTCAACCTTCATCCCCAACATATATCGCCTCAGGGCCCACCGTGTGGAGGCGAACGACCGACTCTGCAGGTTGTCGATGGCCAGAAGATCACTCAGCACGTAGTACCCGTCGAAGCGCATGGCCGGGTTCAAGTTGACCAGCATTGTTGAGAGCAACGTCGCCGACGACACGACAAAACAGATGCTTCTGCCGAGTCCAGGTGGACTGATAGCCCAGACAAACAGTGCCAACCCGGCAATGACCAGCTCGGCAAATACCCCCGCCAGACCGATGATCAGTCGCTTGCGTCTGCTGTGCATGCGCCAACTGTCGGTCACATCCGTGTAAGCGACAGGGAACAGAAGGATCAACGCAACTCCCATAGTCGGCACCCGGTTACCCATCGCCTTGGCCACGTAGGCGTGGCTTAGTTCGTGGATGGCCTTTAGGGTGATGAGGGCCAGCATGAAACAGACGGCACCGTGGGCATTGAAGAAATGGGGGAAGGTCGACAGATACGCATCAAATCGCTGCGCCAGGAGAATTACACCCATTAGCGATACGGCCAGATACAAGGAGAGCGCTGTCGGACCGGCAAGGTGACGTGCCAAGTGGACGGTACGTTCCAGAAAGGCATCCGGCTTAAACAATGGAATACGCACATAGATGGACTTTCGCAGCAGAGTCTCGACGAGAGCACGCTTGGGTCGGCCCCGTCGCGCCTCCCATGGTCCCACATCGGCCACGCATGAGTCTACAGTGAGGCCCTTGCTCGACGCGTCGGCGCACAGTCTCCTGACATCCTCTGCGGCGACTCTGATGGTGGTATTAGCTGCGAGTTGCTGCACTAGCTGATCAAAGGTGAGGGGAACACGCAGCAGCTTGAGAATCTGGGCCTGGACCCAGGTCGCCCTATCGTAGGTACCCTGCAACGGATCTTGAATCACGTACGTCGGTGCGCCGTCTGAGTCATCCGGTCCGAGATGAAACTCAATGTCCGGACGAAGCACCGGGAGTATTGCAGGATGCAGGCTCACCGTGCTCATTGGCGGTCAGATTCCCAAGTATCTACGCAGGGCCCCAAAGGGCCGGCGCAGCAGCCAATAGGCCAAAGGCACTTCCTCGCCGTAGAGGACGGCTGTCCCCTGTAGCCCCATGCGCAGACTGGGTTCGGTCTTGACCCAGTCGGCCTCGGCCAGAAAGCACGGCATGCCGTCTTTACCGATTATGCTGTGATTGGCGACAAAACGGAGTGTGGCCGATCGACTTAATCGCGGGTCGGAGTCAAGAATCACTGCCACTGGCTTGTCCTGATCGAAGTCAATGTTATCGCTGTCCGGCAGCCGGATATGCAGCTTGTTACTGGCCGGATCCACGATCATCATGAGTCGCTGCCCGACCTGAACGGGACGGCCTCGCCACTCATGCGGATCATCGAACATCAACGTACCGCCCACGGGCGCCAGAACTTCCAACTGGTCGACGCGATGCTGTGCGATCTGAAGCCGGATCTTCTCCTGTTCGAGCCGGTTCTCGAGCAGGGCAATCGCCGAGCGGGCTGTTGGATCGTCAAACGCCTGCACGCGTGCTCGCTGCAACTGTGCCTCAATGATCTGCACCTGTTCTTGCGCGACTTTCATCTCTTCAGTGGCCAAACGCTTGTCGTAGACGGCGAGCACCTCACCTTCTTCCACCGAGCGCCCCGGCAGCACCGGTATTTCGTCGATTACTCCATTGAGCGGGGCAGTGATGGCCACGGGTTCCTTTGGCACCACCTCGCAAGGCGCGACAATTCGCAGTGGCACCTTGATGAAGCACAATGCCGCAAGGAGCAGAAGTGCAACGGCCAGGACCGATGCCCGCTTGCGCGACGACAGCCACCTGATCAATCCGCTCGGCCTACGAACAACGCTCCGCCAAGCTACGCCGTAGGCCATTGCCAGCGCTTCAAGCTGCGCCAACTCACTTTTGGAGAACTCCCCACTGCCCCAACGCTCTAGCCAAAGACCCGCGACGGTTCGGCCGTCAACTGTAATCGGCAACCACACGACCGACAGACCTTCCGTCCGCCTCACCAATCGGTCCCACGCATCCTGCTGCCCGTTGAACGCAGCCGGACCAACGATAGTCGCAGCGGTCCGATTCGACATGGCGCTGATCAGATTCCTCCATTCGTCGACCAGCACAGATCGCTGATTTATGTCGGTGTGGCCCGATACTCCAAGGAGCTTCGCACGTTTACCCGTCAGATCCCACAGACCAGCGCGGTCATACCGGCAGTAGACGATCGAACGATTCAGGATGCGGAAGATCAACTGCTTCAGGCTGGCGCTCAAGCCCGCCTCGAGGGTCAACTGCTGAAGCTTGGCGAGCAACGCGAACGCCTCGGCAGACACAGTTGGAGGTGCGGCCACGGCCTGCATATCACCGTCCCTTGATCTCGGTGAGGCTCAGCCAGCCGTTCATGCCCGCACGCAGATTTCCGTCAGCGTTATCAACCTCAGCATGGACTTCAAAGGTAACGCTGGCCGGATCGAGCGCCGCCGCGATGTGCGACACCTTGATGACCACCGTGTCGGAAGTCTCCGCGACCGCCAGATTCAACTCTTGCCCCACCCCCACTGCTCGAAACACCGACGAGGGCAGGAGAAACTTGACCAGAAGTATCCGGTCGTCTATGACCTCGATCACCGGCGTCCCGCGCTCAACAAGTTCATGTTCGTTGACGAGCACGCGGGCCACTCTGCCGGCCCAAGGCCCGACCAGCGTACAGGCTTTGAGCTGCTCCGCGGTGATCTCGAGTTTGCCAGTCGCTACTGCCAGCTCACGCCTGGCGTTGGCCACCTCCTTCGCGGAAGTCGAATCGACGAGTTCGCGATTCGTCTGTGCCACGGTCAAGTCGCGTTTGGCGTTTTCCAGATCGATGTGCGACGCGTGGTTGTCGTTGTAAAGGCGCCGGGTAGCGGCGAGGTTCGCCTCGGCGGCGGCGAGCACCGCCTCCGCGTGCCGCTGACGCGTTTTCTTGTCGGTCAGCTTTTGGACTCGGGCTAAGTCGCTTCTAGCTGACTCGAGCCTCGCCTCGCCAATCCGCTTATTTGCACGATAAGTCGAGTCATCGAGTTGTACCAGCGCTTCACCGGCATCGAACCACTGACCGAGTTCCTTGTTGATTGTGACGACGCGTCCTGGAACTTCGGCTGACAACACCGCTTGCCGCCGCGGCACAAGGATGGCTGCAATGCGGTCACCGACACCTGGCTCGACACCGGCGTAGCCGGAAGCAGGCGGCTGACCGGCGGGATCCTCTCCGGCCGCGCTGCCTGTTAAGGATGCAAGAAGGAGAAGCGATCCAAGAAGGATCGTCGGGACGCGAGCAAGGCTGGCCAGGTGCACCACGCAAACACTTTTGTGTCTTGAACGCTGTGGTGCTGAAGGGAATCGGCTCATCTTCAATCACACTCCGCCTCAGGCGCCAATGACCCAACGATGGTCTCCGGTTCATCAGCCGCCTCCACCTCGTCGGCGCTGTCCTGCCGGCACGGCAAGGTCCGGCCGATCGTATTCAACAACCGCGCGTTGGAGGTCATCACGTTTGCGTAGGTCGAGAGATACCTGGCCCGCGTCTTGAGATACTTCATCCTCTGTTCAATGCATTCGCCGCCATGTGACTTGCCTTCGGCAGCTTGGCTCATGACAGCTTCAAGCAGGCTGCCATACTTTTGGGCAATGGTCCTGCTGAACTCACATTGCTCCAGGCCCTCATCGTACTCGATCAAGGACAAGTGCAATTGCGTCAGGATCGCCACCGCGATGGCCATGCGCCGCTTGGCAATCAGCTCAGCCTGGAGCTTGACCGCGCCACGCTGCTTAATCTGTTGTGGGATAGCCAGAAGGTCCCAGGACGCTCGGATGCCAACGGTGCTCCAGTTTTCATAAGCGAGGAATCGGTTGCTGTCATAGTTGAACTGGAGAAACATGGCCGGGCTGGGGAACATCTGGGCGAGGGCGACGCGGGCCTCATCGCGCGAGATGGCTTGCTCCAGGTCTTTCTCGAAGAGCTCCGGTCTGTTTCGCAGCGCCTCCCACTCCAATTCCTCAATATCGTAATGCAACGGCTCGATTGGGTTGTCGAAATCGACCTCCGCCAGCGTAAATGGCGTTCCCGGTGGCAGGCCGATCAATTTGGCCAGTTCCGTCTTGGCCTTCAGATAGTCCCGTTTGAATCGGCGTAGTTCATCCTGTCGTTCGAGTAGGGACGTCTCTCGCTTGAGTCCGTCGATTTCGGAGATAGTCTTGTCCGCAATCTCCTTTCGGATATCCGCAAGCATGACCGAGACTTCCTCACCGATCTGCTCGGCCTTCTCAGCGGACTCCCGGGCCGCGACCGCGCGCCAATAGGTGGACGTCACCTGAAGGGCCAAGTTCTGCACGACACGACGTTCGCGCTCCAAGGCGATTGAGATACGGTTGCCCTGCTGGCGTGCCCGCAGAAACGAGATCCCAAAATCCAGCAGGTTCCACGTCAACGATATGTCAAACGTCCCGCCGCGTTTCTCGGACGAAAACGAAGGCTCAAGACTCTCGTCGCGTTTCTCCAGACTTTGCGAACTGGAGGCGTCGAACCGCGACCGCTCTTGAGATCCTGCCCCAACCATGAGCGACGGCAGCATCTTGAGGGTCGACTGCGTCGCCAGTTCTCGCTGGAACTTGCTCTCTTGGGCGGCAATCCAGGCCTCTATGTTGTATCGAGCAGCGTAATCGAGGGCGTCTTCGAGCGTCAGCGGGCTGCGGATGTCGGGTGCGCGTGCCCGGTAAGCCTCCATGTCCAGTGAGGCATTCGTGAGGCGTACCTGTCTTGCCCCAGCCTGCGGCGCGCAACCGATTGCCAGGGTAGTCAGGGATGATGTGGCGAGCAGTAGGCAGCAGGTCAGACCCGTGCCTGGGGCTCGTGTCAAACTGGCCTTGTGCTTCCAAAACACGACACGCACGCTTCCAAGGACCGATAACCGTGGCGCGCAGATATGCCGCCGCCTGCAAGACAGTCCACGTCCGATATCGGCTCGCTGGAGAGTGGAGTAAACCTAAGAACGCCGTTCTGATCGCGCTTACCGTATTCTAGACTTTAGATTGGAGCGGACCCTCTCTGAATTGCATCTCGACGGCCGTTTCTGCGCGGAATTAGCAGATGTGGCCTGAGCGCTACCGTTGCACGATGAAAGCGATGAGGCCGCAGAGCAGGCCGTGGGGTGCAGTCCGATGACGCGGCCATCCGGATCTGACAATGAACTCATCCGATTCGAGCAATCCTGATTCGATCGCTCCCGAGGCGCGGACAGTGATGCCGCCGAGGCTGATGCGCCTTGAGGAGCGGATCGTACTTGATGCCGCCGGTGTAGCGGACGACGCTTCCGATTCGGATTCACATAATGACGGCGATTACCGATTCGCAGACGCCTGTGCGGGGAACGCACGCGATACGGATCATGGCACGGTACCGAAGCATCGCGATGCCACCGCCAACCACCCGGACCCCGGCAACGATAGCGGCACGCTTTCAGTTGCCCCAGCGGACAGGATCAGCGATTTGGTCAAGAGTGCCATCGAGAGGGCGATTAGGCCCTCGGTTGAACGAACCGAAGATCTGGCAACGTTACAAGGCCTGCTCGGTGAGTGGCACGAACGAGTCACCGATGGTATACACGATGCCGGCAGCGCAGTGACGCAGTTCTTCGGTGTTCTGTCGGACACGCTCCAGCAGACCTTCAACAACGGCCTGCTGGCTATACTCGGCCAGCACCCCGCATCGACCGCACATCCTGCTCCGCACGTCAGTGTTGATGCCAACGATGCGCCGTACCCGACAGCCGTCGATCTCGGGCCCGGGCCCGGCATTGACGCGGGCAGCGAGGCTTCCTCCTCCGTCCTCATCATATCGTCGTCGGTCGATCAGGCAGGGGCGCTCGCCGCAGCAGCGACCGACGACGTCATCAGCACGATCTTCGACGCCAGAGACATGACCCCTGATTCGCTGCTCCAGCAGATACGCGACCTGCTCGGCGGTCATAACGCTCAGACCATTGCACTGGCCACGAACGGGCTCGGTGATGGACACTTTGAGCTGACTGGGGGCGTCTCAGTCAGCCTCGATACCCTGCAAGACGCGGATATGCAGGCCTTCTGGAAGGGACTGGCTGACATGGTCGAGCCTGGAGGTCGCATTGACCTTCTGGCCTGCGATGCTGCGGCCGGTGCTCAAGGTCGAGAACTGCTGGCGGCGTTTGAGGACTTGACCGGTGTCAACTTCGCGGCCTCAACCGACAAGACCGGTCATACCGATCACGGCGGCGACTGGATACTGGAATCCGACGACATCGTTGCAGCGATCGCGTACTTCGACGACCATGACCTGGCTGCCTTCACCGGAGTGCTGGGCGACAACATGCCCACGATTACCGACACCGACCCCGGGAATATCGCCGTGGGAGGGGGCGGTGCGGTGGTGGTTGATGCTGGGATTACCGTCGATGACGGCGATGGCGGGCTCGACGATCTGCAGGGTGCCGTAGTCCGCATCACAACGGGCTTCAACGCTGCACAGGACCAACTGTTGTTCAATTCGGGCCTTGCCACGGGCTTTGGCATCTCGGGATCTTACGATGCCACGACCGGTGAACTCATCCTGTCCGGGGCGGCCACGGCGGCAGAGTACCAGCAAGTCCTCCGAACAGTTACCTACGAGAACACCAGCGCCACGCCCGACACGACCGCTCGCGAGATACTGTTCGCCATCGGCGACGATTTCGACGGGTACTCATACTATGCCGCGAATGGGCACTACTACCAGTTTGTCGATGTCTCGACCAACTGGACAGCGGCTGACACCGCGGCTGATGGGAGCACGCTCGGAGGGCTACAGGGATACCTTGGCACGATCACTTCCGCGGGAGAGAACGCCGTAGTCACCGCCATCGTCCCTGGTGGGCGAGAGCCTTGGTTGGGTGCAAGCGATGCCGCAACCGAAGGTGAATGGTTCTGGGTCAACGGCCCCGAAGCTGGGACGCAGTTCTGGCAAGGCGACGAAAACGGAGCGCAGGTAGGCGGCATGTACGTGAACTGGGATCCCGGGAATCCTGACCATACGGCAGGTGTAAGCGGTGCCCAGATCACCGACACGGGTGTGTGGGAGGACCTGCAGGTTGTCGCTAACCACCGTTACATCATCGAATACGGTGGGATGGGTAGCGACGCCGAAGGGACGGTAGTCGCCGCGGTCACCGTCAACGTGGCCAGCTCGAACAACGCACCTGTTCTGGATAATTCCGGTGACATGAGCCTGACAGCCATCTCCGAGGACGACACAGCGAATGCCGGTACAACTG